>SKPS01000142.1 GCA_007119395.1 Lentimicrobiaceae bacterium | reverse complement strand
TGAACAAGGCGTCTGAGGCTACTAACAAAGAGAAAGAGTTGTACGACGTGCTGAAAGACCGGGTGAGGCCGTCGTCGTCAGAAAAGGAGGTACACATGGAGGAGAGCTCCGACAGGAACCATACTGATTCTTCAGGCAAGGATGCTTCTTCAGAGCACAAAGTATACACATTTGAAGCGGCAATGGAGGCGTCTACGGCCTACTTTGGCGGCGATACCCTGGCTGCCAATGTGTGGGTGTCAAAGTATGCCCTGAAAAACAGTGATGGTGATTTGTTTGAACTCACACCGGATGATATGCACCGCCGCCTGGCAAAAGAGCTCGCCAGGATAGAGCGGAAGTATGCCAACCCCATGGACGAGGAGTTGATATTCTCCCTGTTAAAGAACTTTCAATACATTATTCCGCAAGGGAGCCCAATGGCAGGTATTGGCAACGACTTTCAGATAGGATCGTTGTCGAACTGCTTTGTGATTGGTCACGACGGCCCTTCAGATTCGTATGGAGCCATCATGAAGGTTGACCAGGAGCAGGTTCAACTGATGAAAAGGCGTGGTGGCGTAGGTCACGACCTGAGTCACATCCGACCCAAAGGGAGCCCCGTTCTCAACAGTGCCCTCACCTCCACAGGGATCGTACCCTTCATGGAACGGTACTCAAACTCTACCCGGGAAGTAGCCCAGGATGGCAGAAGAGGTGCTCTGATGCTGAGCATCTCTATTAAACACCCGGATGCAGAGCATTTTATAGATGCCAAAATGGAACAGGGAAAAATTACCGGTGCCAATGTCTCTGTGAGAATTACCCACGACTTTATGCAAGCCGTCAGAGATGATACCGATTTTGTACAACAGTACCCTATCGATGCGGCCAACCCCAAAACCACTAAAAAGATTAAAGCCAGAGAGCTGTGGAAGAAAATTGTACACAATGCCTGGAAATCTGCCGAACCGGGAATCCTTTTCTGGGATACCATCGCCAATGAGTCTGTGCCCGATTGTTATGACGACCTGGGCTTTAAAACCGTGTCAACAAACCCATGTGGTGAAATCCCCCTCTGCCCATACGATAGCTGCCGACTGCTTGCCATTAACCTGTTAAGTTATGTCGACAATCCATTTACCCCCAATGCCTCGTTCAACCACACGCTCTTTAAAACCCATGTCAGATACGCACAACGACTCATGGACGATATCGTAGACCTTGAGATTGAAAAGATCGACCGTATTCTGGACAAAATAGAGCGTGACCCTGAAGATGAGGAGCTGAAGCGTGTTGAACGAAACCTTTGGCAGAATATCCGTCGCAAAGGGCTTGAAGGTCGACGTACAGGGTTGGGCATTACGGCCGAAGGGGATATGCTGGCTGCCCTGGGTATCAGGTATGGTTCAGAAAAAGGAACCAACTTCTCAGTACAGGTGCACCAAACCCTTGCTGTAGAAGCATACCGCTCATCAGTGGAAATGGCCGCCGAAAGAGGAGCTTTCCCTGTTTATGACTTTAACAGAGAGTCAGAAAACCCCATGATACAACGTCTGGGAAAGGCAGATCCGGAGCTGATCGATGCTATGAAACAGCACGGAAGAAGAAATATTGCCCTGCTCACCATCGCCCCCACCGGTACCACCAGCCTGATGTCGCAAACCACCTCGGGCATCGAACCCGCTTTCCAGGTGTTCTACAAAAGAAGAAGAAAGATCAATCCCAACGACAAAAACGTTAAGATCTCTTTCGTGGATGCACAAGGAGATAGCTGGGAAGAGTATTTTGTTCTGCACCATAGTTTTGTGAAATGGCTGAAGATCAACGGATACGATCCTGACGAGGTGGCGCTGATGCCCGCTGAACAGCTTCATGAAATCGTGGCTAAATCCCCTTACCATAAAGCCACAGCAAACGATATCGACTGGGTGGCCAAGGTAAAACTGCAAGGTGCTGTGCAAAAATGGGTCGACCACTCCATCAGTGTTACCGTCAATGTTCCTGAAGCCACCACAGAGGAGATGGTTGGAAAAATTTATCTCACCGCCTGGGAAAGCGGATGCAAAGGGATTACCGTCTATCGCGACGGCAGCAGAGACGGTGTACTGATCTCTTCAAGCGAGAAAAAGGGGCAGGCAGCCGGATTCTGTGAGACCAAAGCCCCCAGAAGGCCCAAGCGCCTCGAAGCTGAAATCGTGCGCTTTAAGAACAACGACGAAGACTGGATTGCTGTAGTAGGGCTCTTTGAAGGGAGACCTTACGAAATATTCACCGGTAATGCAGACCATTTTTGGATACCCGCCTGGGTTGAAAAGGGTTGGGTGCTTAAATCACGCAACGAAGAGGGTGTGTCACGCTACGACTTCCAGTTTGAAGACCGGGATGGCTACCGAATCACCATTGAAGGACTCTCACGCTCTTTTAACAAGGAGTACTGGAACTATGCAAAACTCATCTCCGGCATCCTTCGCCATGGAATGCCCCTCCACTTTGCCGTGGATATTATCTCAAAGCTAAACTTTGAAGCGGACTCTATCAACAACTGGAAGTTCGGCCTTGAGCGGGCACTGAAGAAGTTTATTCCCAACGGCACCAAGCCGAAAAAAGGTCAATGCGAAGATTGTGGCCTGGAGGGATCACTGGAGTACAAAGAGGGATGCCTCACCTGCTCAGGCTGCGGTCACTCAAAGTGTGGCTAAAACAACCCTCACCAGGGCATACACCTGATAAGGGATTGGCGCACTACTTACGCCCATAATCAGCCGGTATCTCACCCCAGTGCTTTGTGTTCCATTTAAGCACCGGATTGGGATACCGGTTCTTCTTTAACCATGATTCAGCTCGCCGGATGTACTCAAACAACTTTTTGTTCAGATCGTTCTCTTGCAACTTGGTGTTGGCACGGCAATCCCGTACCCATTTCATGGCAGTCATTGAATCAGTGTACACCGCAACGTCTGACCCCTGCTGCTGAAGCAGCGCCAGACCATGCACGATGGCAAGAAACTCTCCGATGTTCACGGTCCCTTCCGGGTAGGGTCCCATTCTGAATAATTCGCTTCCGTCATCGAGCCATACCCCTCTGTACTCCATCACACCCGGATTGCCACTGCAAGCCGCATCCACTGTAAGCGACCCCGGCAATGGCACACCAATCCGGCTATTTGATCCCAACAGCTTTGCCTTCTGAGAACCCACCCCCTTGCGGTAGTAATCACTGAAGTGACCGGCATACGCCTCCTCCGCTTTGGCACGGGTCTCAAAACCCATATAACGGGCACCCTCAAACCCCTCAACCATCGCCCTGCAAGCCTCCCAACTGCTGTAAATACCCGGCTTCCGGCCAGACCATACCACATAAAACCGATTCTTCCCCATAAGCCTCCAATCATCAGATTCAAGGCAAAGATACAGCAATAACACCACGCAGTAATGCCACCACCCGAAATCACCCGAAAGAATTCTTATCCGGATGTACTTTCCTGTTTTCTCCTTTGAAAAAATGTGTATTTTTGCACCCCTTTCCTTTACCGGATAAGCGGTCCTATAGCTCAGTTGGTTAGAGCAACTGACTCATAATCAGTAGGTCCCAGGTTCAAGTCCTGGTGGGACCACCGAAAAAACAATTAAACCTCCTGTAAATCAACATACTACAGGAGGTTTTTTTATGCCCGAAGGACGGGTCATGTTGCAGTAACACCACAGGTTGACAATGCTCTCCCATTGGGGCAAGCCACTTATAAGAGGGCTTAGGATCAGGGCGCTATCAGTGGTTTGATGTCGTCTTCAATGCTGGGCCTTATAAACAGGTGCATCACACCATCTACCTCAACATCCACCACAGGCAAGCCAACAGAACCTCCCCCCAATTCTGCTTCATTTAACTTGCTCCACATCTCTGCATTCTTGTCAGAGTCCTCATCAATGTTATAAAACGTGTAAGGGATCTCCTCGCCATCCAGTCCGTTCGTCAGACTGTTGCAAAAACCGCAGGTTGGCCGGCCGTACACGTAAATGGTCCACTCCTTCACCACAGGATCTGGATCAGGATCCTTTTGCTCCTCCTCTTTTTCACACGCAAACTGAACAGAGAGTGCAATACCTAGTAACATCAAGATAAACAATGAACTTAGTTTTCTCATCTTGGATCGTCTTTTGGTTTGTTAATAGTTCCGGCGTCAAATATATCACCTTTTTTGATGCAAACCCACTGTTTTTTTTATGAGGAAACGGATTGCGGCACTTTCACCCGGCAAATCGTGAGATGATTCGAAAAAAAATCGACAACTTGACGAATGAAGCCCTTTTTTTATGTTTCTTTGAATGGTAAAAAACAAAACAAGATCCATTATGAAGTACATCGGACCGCATGTAAGTGCGTCAGGAGGAGTTGACAACGCGGTAACCAATGCGGTAAAGCTAAACGCCAATGCTTTCGGGCTGTTTACGAAAAATCAGAAGCAGTGGTTTGCCAAGCCCCTTGAGAAGGAGACCATCAAGCAATTCCGGGACCTGTGCGAGAAGCATGATTTTCAACCTTTTCAAATACTTCCACACGACAGCTATCTGATCAACCTGGGGCATCCCGAACAGGAGGGTCTGAAGAAATCGCGAACTGCCTTTCTGGATGAGATGCAGCGGTGTGAACTGTTGGGGCTCGACCGGCTTAACTTCCATCCCGGTTCACACCTGAGGAAGATTTCCGAAGAGGAGTGCCTGAATACCATTGCTGAATCGGTGAACATCACCCTGGACAAAACCCGTGGGGTGATGGCGGTGATTGAGAACACCGCAGGGCAGGGATCCAACATGGGGTATCGGTTTGAGCACCTGGCCCATATCATCGAACGCGTTGAAGACAAGTCGCGTGTGGGTGTGTGTATCGACACCTGTCACGCTTATTCAGCAGGATATGATTTGAAAAGCGAAGAGGGCTACGTGAACACCTGGAACGAGTTCGACAGGGTGGTAGGGTTTGATTACCTGAAAGGGATGCACATCAACGATTCCAAAAAAGAGTTTGGATCACGCGTAGACCGCCACCACAGCCTGGGCGAAGGAACATTGGGGATTGAACTGTTCCAACGTTTGATGAACGATCAGCGATTTAACCATATGCCGCTGATTCTTGAAACACCCAATGATGAAATCTGGGCCGAAGAGATTGCCATGCTGAGAAGCTTCGTTCGGTAATTCAGCTTATCTTTGCCGAATAATTGAGCACACAACCCTCTGTGATCATGCTGGTAATACGAATTGTTGAGAAGCTACTGATTCTGTACTTTCTGCTCTACCTCCTGATCGACATCTGGTTGTACGCCTCTGCTTTTGTTCTTTTTTTCACACGCAAGAGAGGGCGTAAGTCTGCACAAAAAGGTGATGTCATATCTGACGACCATTCGGTTTGTATCATTGTTCCGGCGTACAACGAAGAGGTATCAGTTGTGCAGTGCATTCGTATGCTTCTGAAGCTGAACCACACCAATTACAAGGTGATTGTAGTGAATGACGGAAGTCGCGACCGCACGTTGGCCAGGCTTCTTGAAGGGTTCTCAGCGACGCCTGCCACTGTTCACACCAACAATCTGCCCTTGGAAACGGCAAGCATAAGGGGTGTTTATTCGGATGAGTCGGGTAAACTGTTGGTCATTGACAAGGAGAACGGGGGCAAGGCTGATGCGATCAATGCCGGCATCAACTATTGCGAGAGCGACTTTGTTTGCACCATTGATGCCGACAGCATCTTAGACGGCGAAGCATTGCGCAGGGTCACGGCTCCTATGATACAAGACCCCTCAGTATTCGTAAGTGGAGGTCAGATCGCCCTGTCGAATGACCTCACGCTGCAAGACAACCGTGTGGTGAGTGCACGGATGCCAAAGAATATTTGGGTGCACTGGCAGATCCTTGAGTACATCAGCACCTTTATGATCGCAAGACTTACCCTGAGCCGACTCAACGCCCTGCTGATCATGTCAGGGGCATTCTCTGTGTTCCGCCGCAAAGACCTTCAGGAGGTGGGAGGGTTTCTCTCACCCAATAACAGCCACCCATATATTGTGAAACAAATGGGTACAGGTAAACACACCATCACCGAAGACATGGAGGTGGTGCTTCGCTTGTGGAAATATTATCACGACAAACGGCGCAAAGGGAGGGTGGTCTTTTTGCCCGGTCCGGTTTGCTGGACCGAAGCACCGGAAAGAGGAAAGCCACTCTTTACACAACGCGCAAGATGGCATCAGGGACTCGCCGAATCACTCTGGATGTATCGATCCATGCTCTTTGAACCCAAATACAAAATCACCGGCCTGATCGCACTCCCCTATTACCTCTTTATGGAACTGGTGGCACCATTGGTGAAACTCTTTGCATTGGCCTTCGTCACAACGCTTGTAATAACAGGAGAACTGAACCAACAATGGGTGATATTGATGCTGCTGGGGGTGATCGTTGTGACCACTCTTATCATGAGCTCCATTACTGTGATGATAGAACACTGGAGCATGCACCAGTCAGCGGCTAACAGAGATGCCCTGCGATACAAAACCTTTGCAGACTGGGTTGTCCTGCTGGGCAGCGGGGTAATCGGAAACTTCAGCTATTCATTCTTCAAAATGTTTGCCCAGATCCAAGGAATGATCAACTATTTGCGTAAACGCCACGAATGGAAAAAGATTGAGCGGCGCGGATTGAATGAACGAATTAACTCTACATCAACATAACATGAACAGGGAAACAGAAGACGGCATTCAAACGGTAATTCGACCTTTCACTCTGGTGATGGTGTTATTCTTTTGGTCGGTTACCGGTTTGGCTCAGGGTCACATCACAGCAAACCCAACTGACGGTGACACCACTTCTGCCGATTACTGGCGGGCCAAAGGTTTCAATGCTCGTATGCAGGGTGACATGGAGCTTTCGAAGCGCTACTACAAGCGAGTGTTAGATATAGATCCGGCAGATTGGGATGCCAATCTGGCGCTGGCCCGTATCTACTGGGATGATGGTGACTACGATGCGGCAATACGCCATTACCTTCCGGTTGTAGCATACGACAGCACCAACACGGAATCGTTATGGGGCATCGGGCGGTGCCATTACCGATCAGGGCGTTTCAGGGAAGCGGAAAAATGGTACAGCAAAGCGCTGGTGCACCTCCCCGGCCACACCCCTTTGCTGGAAGACCTCTCCTACGCCCTGGTCAACAGCAACCAGGGGCAGGAGGCACTGCAGGTATTCCTCGACATGATAAAAAACGACTCCTCCATGGCCAATGCCTGGATGGGCGCCGGTAGGGTCTACCTGGCGACCGGAAAACCTTATACTGCCCGAAGATACCTGCGCAAAGCAGACCAGCTTGACCCAAACAACGAAGAGATCAAGTCGCTGATTAGAAGGGCTGAACAACAGCTGGCCCTCACAATGGGGCTTACCTCTATGTACATCAACGAACAGGAGCCCATTGATATGGGCAGTGACACCCCGGCCTACAACATCAACGCCCTGGTGCACACCCTCTCACTCTCAAAACGTGTATCAGACCACCTGGTGCTGCGATTCAGCCACCTGATAGACCGATCACACAGAGCCTACTTTCAGCAGGAAGATGAAAGACGATGGTACGACAACACCACACTGCGGGGCACACTCATACGGGGCAACCATCAACTGAGTACCTACCTGGGTGCCAGTGTGAACGAAGAGATGCTCACCACATACGGTATCCACCATGCATGGAACAGAAGAGCAGGGAAGTTCACCTTCGCAAACCACCTTTCAGCAGGGTATGACTACTACTACTACTGGAATCAGGTGGGGCACGATCATATAACCAACAATCTGACCATCCGCAGAGGCAAGCTGCGCTTCGATGCCCAATACAGGTATGTCAACGTGAGAGAGCTCTACCTTTTAGACCTGGACACCCTGGGAAGAAACCCGGGGCAACATTACACGGTTACACTTCGTTATACGTTTTTCAGCAATCCGAATATCACGGTGGGAATCTATCAGAATTACCGCGACTACCGCTACCGATCTCCAAGGTACTGGTCGCCACAACAACGAACCCTCAATGGTGCATTGGCAACCCTTTACTGGGAACCCGCCGAAGGGATGTACGCAACCATGACCGGTAACATTGGCCGTGACTCCGACGACATAGAGCACTGGGAAGCCAGCGGAGAAATGGGCTACAACAGAAAGAGCATGAGCTACTCTGTTGGATTATCACGCTTCTACAATCCATGGTATGAGAATTTTATCGGGTACCTCTCTGTTTCTAAAAGATTTGGCAAAGAATGAAGGCAAAGTATCTCATCATATTGCTTTTGCTGATATTGCTTGGCTACTTAGTAGTAAAGATGTTGCAGCTTGAAGACCGCATCAGAAGAAGCCGGATTGTAGAGATTGTGAAGGAGGACCCCAACAAGCCGTTAATGGAGGACCTTTCTGTTGAGCAGTTAACACGGCTGGCAGGGTCCTCGGTGTACCATTTTGTGGCCGATGGAGACTATTTTTCGGCCTACACCACTGTATTGGATGAGGGGGTGGCTGTTGGACGGTGGGAGGAGGTATTTCTGAAGGGGGTGAATATGGGTGTTGCGTTGCCCGGGAAGTGGCCCGGTGAGTTTTCGGCCACGCGTGAACAATACCTGGAGTGGTTTATTATGATTGGTGAGATGAATGCCAACACCATCCGCACCTACACCATCCTGCCTCCTGAGTTTTATCATGCACTGGCCTACTACAACCTCCATTATGCCAACAGAAAATTGTGGTTGATGCAGGGTGTTTGGGCTGAGGAGCCACCGGGTGACGACTATGGTAACCCTGGCTATACGCGGACTTTTCTCAGAGAGATCAGGGATGCGGTGGATGTCATCCACGGCAACTTGGTGAGGGCCCCCAAGCCGGGGCATGCCCATGGAGTGTACAGCGCCGATGTATCAAAATACACCATTGGATGGGCACTGGGAAGAGAGTGGGAACCGGAAGCGGTGGCCACAACCAACAGAAACGACAGCATCGACCTGCCATACGGCCTCTTTATTGACCTGCTGGACGGCAACCCCATGGAATGGTGGCTGGCCGGTGTGATGGAGTTTACAGCAAGGTATGAAACACAAACATACCAGGCGCAAAGGCCCATCTCATTCATCAACTGGCTTACCCTGGATCCTATGTATCACAACAGAGAACTGGGAGTGGATGACCTGGAAACAGTGGATATCGAAAAGTTCAGCAACACAACCCTTTTTAAACCGGGTCTTTTTGCGTCGTACCATGTCTATCCCTATTATCCTGATTACATCTTCCTTGAAGAGAAGTATACCCAAACAAAGAACCACAGAGGTGAATACGACAACTTCTACGCTTATCTGCTCGATCTGAAGCGGCACCAGGCGGGTATGCCCCTGGTGATTGCCGAGTATGGTGTGCCCACCAGCAGAGGCAACAGCCATTACACCCCTTTTGGATACCACCACGGAGGTTATTCTGAACAGGAGCAGGCTGAGATAGCGGTGTTGATGACCGAGAACATCCATCGCAGCGGATGTGCCGGAGCACTCTGGTTTGCCTGGATTGATGAATGGTTTAAGCAGAATTGGCTGGTAATGGAGTTGGAGGAACCACTGGAGCGGCGGAAAAACTGGCTCAATGTGGAAAACCCTGAGCAGATGTATGGTGTAATCGCCCTGGAACCCAGGGCACGGTTGATCGACGGAAACCCTGACGACTGGGGCAAAGAAACCGACAAGCCTTTCCTTGAAGCCACCGCTGATGCAGCCTACTTCTATCTGGCTGCCAATATCCCTGATGTTGACTTCTCACGCCACAACCTCTACATAGCCATTGACACACACGACAAGAATCGTGGGAGCTTCAAACTACCGTTCCGCGATCAGCCTCTGCGCCGGGGGGTAGAGTTTCTGGTAGAGGTGACCGGTCCGGAATATGCCAACGTACTCGTTGATCACCACTACAGCGTGATGGCCAACCATTTTACAGGTGAACGGCCGGGGTATCAATCGGTTAAAAACCATGATGGCATGTTTATCGACCAGTTGATGCTCTCAAATCCCGCCAGGGTGGATGTACTGGGCGACACCTCTGAAGAGGTAACACACAACAGAGGGTTGCTGGAATTTGGAAAATGCACCGATCCCGCCACCTCGAACGCAGGATATTACATCTCCGACAACGGCTTCCTGGAGCTTCGTATAAGCTGGAATGCATTGAACTTGTCGGATCCCTCAAGCCGTTATGTGATTGATGGCCTCAACCCCGACGGCTCCGTAGCCGTTTCTGAAACCAGAGGGTTCCACCTTAGCTTCTTTGTCACCGACAAAGCCCAACGACCCGTATCAAACTTCCCCGATGGAAGAACCCTCAGGTTCCGGTGGGACAAATGGGAAGAGCCCACCTATACCGCGCGCGTCAAAGTGGCCTACGACTCGCTGGCAAAGGTATTCAGCCAACTGGAACCCTTGCCGGCCAGAGAAATCCACGACATACCCGCAGACCATCTTTTTTCGCTGTGTAACTTTTACCGTGGCAGAGAAGGGGCCGTCACCATCGCTTTCGATGGACGGTGCTACTCACAATACAGCAATGCAATGGCGATGCTGGAGATGTACCAGCTTCCCGCTACCATTAGCCAGGTCTATTACGGCCCCGAAGCAACAGGTGGTACACACTATTTGCAACTGTCTGACAACGAATACCGTGCTCTGCGTAACGAAGGTCACGAAGTGCGGCCACCCGGACCCTGGATCCTTAACCCCTCAACCCCTGATGAACACCTCGTGGCTACACCCTGGCGCGAAAGACACCCCTTCATACGTATCCGAAACCATCAACAACCTTCGCTACACCAACTGGATACATTATTGAGGAAACACCACGGAACCTGGGCCATAATGCTATTCAGACATGTGTACGAACCCGGAACAAGGGAACACAGAAACCTGTTACACCTGGCCGGAACTGATATAGACAACGTTTCGCCATACCACTTTGAGAAGGCGATCCGCATCGCTCGAAACACCGGATTCTGGGTAGCCCCTTTTCACCAGGTGGCCAACTACCTGTTTGTTTATGAAAACTCCACATTGAACGTATCAGGGGGAGGACAACGGTATTATGTTACGGTCAACAACAACCTGGAGGCGAATTACAACCGACAGCCTGTGACTGTAGAGTACCGTGGACCGGCCCACACCATCAGGGTGACCGGAGGTGCTTCAGATGGCACCTTCAGGGTAAGGGGAGGGCGGCTCTTTATCGACCTATGGCCCAACCAAGAAGCAACACTGGAAATCATCAACCCATGAAAAAATACAAAAAAACAGCTCTTGTTGTGATCACAATGGTGGCACTGCTGGTCGTTGTGGCTGCCATCTTTGTCTACCTGATACCTTCCGGGGCATCACCCGAGAGTGAAGAGGAGATAGTTGTATGTCGTTTGCCACGGGTGTTGATTATCACCACAGGCAAGGATGGCACCGGCAGCCTGCCGGAGGGGGTGACCCTTACCATGGAGTCGTTTCTGAGGCAGGGCGCCTACACCCGACTGGCAACACGGGATGCCCTGCTCGACAGGGACTATCTGGATCAGTTCAACATATTGCTGATGCTGACGGCCATTCACTACCATGATGCCGACAGGCAGTATTCACTCACCTACATGGATGACATTGAACTGGAGATCCTGCGTGAATGGATCGCCGGAGGGGGATTGCTGATCGCAGGCGACAACCTTGGGCGAAACTTCCGTAACGGCACCGACCGCATCAGTATGTACGGCAGACTGGAACCCGATAACTGGCCCCTGGCCGAACCCTTTGGTGTGATGATGTCTGAGCGGAACATGGAGGGGTTTTCGTTGTATGGCCATCTGGCCGACTCACTCCATGGCTTGCTGATACCAACCCTCGGAGAGGGATCATGGATCCTGGTTCCCGACTCGATCCTTTCTGAAAAGACCAAAGTGCTCGCATACTGGAATACAGACACCCTCCTCTTTCCGGCACTCACCTTCAACGAATATGGCAAAGGGGGAACCCTCCTCCTCCCCTCTTCGTACCTGCTACACCCCTCGAACGATGGTGGTCATTGGAATGCCGTGCAAATCAATGCCTTCTGCGAAATTGTCATGCAGAAATTCTACCGAAACTCACCCCTGGAGTTCAGACTCATACCCTGGCCCGATAACCGCCCCGCAGCCCTCGCCGTGTCGCTTAACAGCGATGGTGACGCATCCCATTACGAACGTGTTTTCAACATGTTGAAAAATCATAGGGTAACCCCAACCCTCTTCGTAAACCACTCCCTCGACGACGAAATACAGCGGGTCCTTGGAAAACATGCCCACCACATCCAATCAAACGGATTCCGCAAAGTGAACATGAGAGATCTCTCTTTCAGCGAAACCGTATTCCAAATCGAAATGAACGAACAGGCATGGAACCAATCCTTCACCGGATTCCGGTTCCCCTTCACCCTCAACAGCGTGGCCGGTATGGAGTACCTGCAACGAAAAGGGTATATC
>SKPS01000151.1 GCA_007119395.1 Lentimicrobiaceae bacterium | reverse complement strand
CGTTTTCAATAAAAAAAGTTGTAAGTTTGCCGGCCGTAGTAATTCATCTTGCCAGTGCAACCCTTGGAGCGTAACCGTACATATTTTGCTTCTGACTTCCACCTGGGTGTTCCCAGCCATGAGAAAAGCCTTGAAAGGGAAAAGGAGATTGTGGCCTGGCTCAGGCACGTCAGCAAAGATGCCAAAGCCATCTATCTTCTGGGCGATATCTTCGACTTCTGGTTTGAGTATAGGTATGCCGTGGCCAAAGGGTTTGTAAGGTTGCTGGGATGCTTGTCAGAACTTGCCGACAGCGGTATTGAGATCCATTTTTTCACCGGAAACCACGATATGTGGACCTTCGGCTATCTTGAAAAGGAGATCGGCATGAAGGTGCACAAAAAGCCCATTGTGCAAGAGATCGATGGAAAGACTTTTTTTGTTGGCCATGGTGATGGTCTGGGGCCCAACGACAGAGGTTATAAAATGATGAAATGGGTCTTTTCCGCCCCCTTTTTCCAATGGTTATACGGCAGGTTTCACCCGAACTTCAGCTTCGGGCTGGCTACCTACTTATCAGCCAAAAGCCGAAAGGCCAATTCGTACCGTAAAGATGTCTTTTTAGGCGAAGACAAAGAGTACATCATCTTGTTTATCAAAGAGTATCTGAAGCAACACCATGCTGACTTTTTCGTCTTCGGTCACAGGCACATCACCTTGCACAAGCAGGTGAACGGCAGCACCTATGTCAACGTAGGTGAATGGGTGAGCAAGCGCAGTTATGCGGTGTTCGACGGCGAGCAGATATCTGTTGAGTACTGGAACCCTTCCAGGGATTAAACGATCATGCCGATCATGTCTACCACTCTGCAGGAGTAGCCGTACTCGTTATCGTACCATGAGATCACCTTCACAAAATCCCCTTCCATCACAGTGGTCAATCCGGCATCGAAGACGGAGGAGTGTGTATTGCCTATGATATCAACACTCACAATAGGGTCTTCTGTATACTCAAGCACACCCTTCATTGGTCCTTCAGCGGCTTGTTTTATGGCGTCGTTGATCTCCTCTTTGGTCACATTCCGGCTTAGTTTTACCGTGAGGTCAACCATTGAGCCGTCAGGGGTGGGCACCCTCAGGGCCATACCGTGCAGCTTACCATTCAGTTCAGGAATGACCAGTCCAACCGCCTTGGCGGCACCTGTTGAAGTGGGGATGATGGACATGGCGGCAGCGCGTGCCCTGCGAAGGTCAGCGTGAGGAGCATCCAGGATGATCTGGTCGTTGGTGTAGGCATGAATCGTATTCATCAACCCATGTACAATACCAAAACGTTCGTGCAGAACCTTGGCCACAGGAGCAAGACAGTTGGTAGTGCACGAAGCGTTGCTGATGATGCGGTGTTCAGGCAGCAACATCTCATTGTTAACACCCAGCACAATGGTGGCGTCCACGTCTTCACTCGTCTTGGAAGGCACTGTAAGGATAACCTTTCCGGCACCCGCCTCCAGGTGCTTGTTGATCTTGTCGCGACTGCGGAATACGCCGGTGGCCTCCACCACTACGTCAATGCCTAGGTCTCCCCATGGCAGGTTGGCAGGATCACGCTCGGCATAGACGCGAATCCTCTCTCCGTTCACCACAAGGTAATCCTCCTCATGGCTCACCTCACCCGGGAAACGGCCGTGCACTGAATCGTACTTGAGTAAATGAGCCAGCGTACCAGCACTGGTTAAATCGTTGATCGCAACCAATGACAACTCCTCCCTCTCCAACATCGCACGAAAGGTGAGCCTGCCAATCCTCCCAAATCCGTTGATCGCTATTTTCTTCTTTTCCATAATCTGATTTCTGTTTTCTGATGAATACTTGTTGAATTGCAAATGTATAACCTTTCAACAAAAAACAAACGGATTAGGTTTGATCAGGTGCATCTTTTTTGAAGTGCCGGTTTTTGAAAAGCGTCAGTCACCAACGCGTTGGCATGTGGCAAACCACGGAATGGGTAAGGTGATGAATGAGGTGTTATGATGATAGCTTTCAGTGGTTTTTCGTTGTCTCATTAAAAAAATGCGTTTTTCTGTAGCAATTTATCACTTTATTGTATAGCTTTGCCATAGATTAGGCATATCGCATTAAAGATTCATCAACATCAGCGTTTGACATGAAAACCGGGACGGGAGGCTGTTTTTGCGGTTCATAGGCAGTTTTCTCCGGAAGGTTTCACTTCAACACTGTATAGTTGCTAACCTAATGAGCACAGAATAACCTAATGAACACATAATAATTCTATGGAAAGATTGATTCTTGCTGTTAACCCGGGTTCCACTTCAACGAAGGTTGCTGTATACGACAATGCAAAGAGTGTTTTGCTGATCAATGTCAAGCACGACCAGGAGACGCTTGCCCGTTTTGATTGTATTGCCGACCAGTTTGAGTACCGCAAGCAGATGATCAAGGATGTACTTGCCAGCTCCGGCATTACGACCGACATGTTAAGCATTGTTGTCGGCCGTGGCGGTTTGCTGAAGCCCATACAGGGTGGTGTATATCGTGTGAACGAGAAGATGTTGCAAGACATTCGCAACCCGATGGGTGAGCATGAGTCAAATCTGGGGGGTGCCATTGCCTATCAGTTGGCCAAGGAGTCGGGTAACGGCATTTTGGCGGTTATTGTTGACCCCACTTGCGTTGACGAGATGGAAGAGATCGCCAGGATATCGGGGATGCCCGAGTTGCCTCGCCGGAGTTTTTTGCATGCCTTGAATCAGAAAGCCATTGCACGCCGTTATGCCGGTGAGTTGGGCAAGCTATACAGCGAAGTGAATGTGATTGTAGCCCATATGGGTGGAGGGATCTCTGTAGGAGCACATCGTAAGGGGCGTGTTATAGACGTGAACAACGGTCTGAACGGAGATGGGCCTCTCTCTCCTGAGCGGAGTGGCGGGGTGCCGGTGGGTCAGCTTGTGGAGCTCTGCTTCTCAGGCGAGTATACCAAAGAGGAGGTGTTGAAGAAGATCAAAGGCAACGGAGGGCTCTCTGCGTATCTCGGAACCAATGATGCCATTGAAATAGAAGACCGTATCAAAGCGGGTGACGACCATGCAGAACTGATCTACAATGCCATGTCGTATCAGGTAGCCAAGGAGATTGGCGGGTTAAGTGCTGTATTAAAAGGAGAAGTGGATGGCATTCTGTTAACCGGTGGACTGGCCTTTGGGCCGATGGTAACCAATATGATTACTGAAATGGTATCCCATCTGGGTCCGGTAAAGGTGTATCCCGGGGAAGGGGAGATGGAGGCGCTAGCACTGAACGGCTTGTTGGTTCTCAACAATGAAGTGGAGGTGAAAGACTACGAGTAGTTCCCTTCTCTCTGCTTCAGACGGCAGTTTGGTATCGTATCCTGAATCAATACAACAACGTAATAACCAAAACAGAGTAAAGATGAATTACACCATTTTGCAACAGGAGATTCAAGGCGCCACGGCCATCCTGACGAT
>SKPS01000268.1 GCA_007119395.1 Lentimicrobiaceae bacterium | reverse complement strand
CAGCAATACATTGTGGTGGCACCTGAATACCGCGGCAGTACAGGCTACGGACGGTTAACCTATGAGCGGATCGATTATGGCGGGTTGGAAAACGCCGACGTGAACCATTGCCGGGCTTTTATGATTGAGAACTACTCTATTGTGGATCCGAAACGGGTTGGGATTGTGGGGTGGAGTCATGGTGGTATGATCGCTCTGATGAACATCTTCGAGTACCCTGAACACTATGCCTGCGCCTTTGCCGGCGTGCCGGTAAGCGATTTGGTGGCACGTATGGGTTACATGCGCCACGATTATGAGAACTTCTTCTCAGCCGATTACCACATCGGGCAGCCGGTGCACGAAAACATCGATGAGTACCGTCGACGCTCGCCGGTATTCCACGCCCACAGACTGAAGACACCCCTGTTGATCCATGCCAACACCAACGACGAAGATGTGCATGTGCTGGAGGTGGAGAACCTGATCAACGCGCTGAAAGCGCACAACAAGAGGTTTGAATACAAGGTTTACCAGGACATCCCCGGCGGCCACTCGTTCGATCGTATGGATCACGCCACAGGGCGAGAGATCAGGTTCAATATCTATAAGTTCCTTGAAAAGCACCTCAACCCACCCGTGAAGTTCCGCAACCTCGGCGATATGGAGCGTGCTGCCTACCGGTTCAATTGATCAGCAGAGCGATATATCAGGGTTGAGCCCTTACACATCAGGGTTCCCACCACCTGCTGAACTGCTGTGCTGTGTCTTGTAAATGCACCACCTCACCAATCATTGGGGTGATGGCGGGGATATCGCTTTGGCTTTGGTGTGAATGGAGCAGCTTGAGGGGTTCATGCCAGGGGTGTGTGCTCAGGGTGAACTTCCCAAGGTGCACAGGCATCACCCTTTTTGCCTGCAACGCTTCAGCCGAGACAAACAGCTCCTCAGGCATCAGGTGTATCTGTCGCCAGTTTACATTGTATTGCCCCTGCTCCAGCATGGCCAGGTCGAAGGGGCCAAACCTCTCCCCTATGGTGTCTTTATGAGGACCGTGGCCCCCGTCACCACCCAGAAAGAGTCGCAGGTTGTTGGTTTGCAGCACATACGACACCCACAAGGTTTGGTTCCTTTTGGTCCCCCGACCGGAGAAATGGCGCGCCGGCGTAGCGGTAACCCTCCACCCATCCTGTAAGGCAGTGTGCTCAAACCAGTCGAGCTCAGTGATCGAGGCCGGATCAAAGCCCCAATGCTCCAAATGCGCTCCAACACCCAACCCACACACCACATGCGCAATACGAGGTTTCAAAGCCACCATCGCATTGTAATCGAGATGATCCCAGTGGTCATGGGTGATGAACACATAATCAAGGTCAGGGATCTGCTCCGGCGACCATAACCTGGTCCCCTCAAAGGCTTTCACCATAAACCGGAACGGAGAGGCGTACCCGCTGAGCACAGGATCCACCAGAATGCGCTTCCCGTCAATCTGAAGGAAATAGGACGAATGACCCATCCACACCAGCACATCCTCATCCGGTGGCAGGGCCAACAGATCGGTGGCCACATGCGGGAGTGGCTCTTGCGGTGCCAAACGTCCACGACGCCTGAACATCAGCTCTGAAAATACCTTGAGCCAACTCCCCTCACGGGTGAAACTGGCCGTAGGCACAGGGTTCCGAAACTCTCCCCGACGGTAATTGGGCGAAGCCTGAATCCGATCCAATCGCTCCCCGGAGGGGAGACGACCAAACTGAGGCTGACGCAATACCAATATCGTAGCTGCAACCACCACCAACACCAACGCAATCAAAATATACATCACTCTTCGCATTTGATAATAATGACCCTCTTTACGTGTTTATCTTTTCCCCTGAACTATTCATCAATAAATCACATTATCCTCTTATCACAATAACCTCTTATCAAAATATCCTCATCAGATTAAAAATCAACGTAAATCCCCGTAATCTGCGGTAAAGAAAAACCCGTTTGAGAAAGCCAAAAGCCAAAAGCCAAAAGCCAAAAGCCAACAAGCCATTTCACCCCAGATTTCAATTAATTCATAAATAATGCAGACTTAAACGGGTTCTCTCCTTAAAGAACAACAACCATCCAAGAATTGTTTTGGCGGTTTAACGATCAAACCAATTCCTCCTGATCAATTCAAAAACAACTCAAACTTCTCTATTTCAAATTCTCATCATACCTTTGCACCCTTTTTTTATCATCAATTTAAAATCAGTATACCATCATGGCATTTTTATCCAAGGAGAAGCTATTCTCACGCGAATGGTTCAGGGCGTATAGCCTGATAGCGGTGGGCACCTTTATTATGGCTGCCGGATTTGTCTTTTTTATTGCACCCTATAAACTGGCGCCGGGGGGCGTGTACGGCATTGCCATAGTCATCCACCACACCACCAAAGGTTTGTTTGCCTTTGCCCCCGAGGGGTTGCCCATTGGCATTGTGGCACTCTGTATGGACATTCCTCTCACCATTATTGGCATCAAGGTGCTGGGTCCGCGGTTTGGCGTTAAAACGGTGGTGGGGTTCACCCTCACGGCTGTTTGGACTGACCTGCTGAGCTATTTCTGGGGCTATGAGGCACTGGTGCCCGACGATGCACTGCTTTCAACCATCTTTGGTGGTGTACTGCTGGGTGTAGGGCTGGGACTCGTCTTCAAGTCAAAAGCCACTTCGGGTGGCTCCGATATCGTGGCCATGATCCTGTCGCGAAAAACCAGGCTCCCCATCGGGCAGTTGTTGATTTATGTTGACTCAGCCATTGTGTTGCTCGGACTGGCCGCCTTCCAGGATTGGAAAATCCCCCTGTACTCATGGATTGTAATCTTTATCACCGGAAAAGTGGTTGATGTGATCATGCAGGGCATCAGTTACGACAAAACCTTGTTCATCATATCCGATAAACATGAAATGATCCGTGACAAGATCATCAACGATCTCAACCGGGGCGGAACCTATATTCAAGGCGAAGGAATGTACAACGGAGCCGGGAAAAAGGTGATCTTCACAGTGGTTAGCCGCCGTGAAGTGGCCATGCTACAGCACCATATCCTGCACATCGACCCCGATGCATTTATGACGGTCATGGATGCCAACGAGATCATTGGGAAGGGGTTTAAATCGCTTGAAGAGAAGGTCTCAGAGTAGCAGGTTCCCTATCGGTTGCTCTTGAGCATTTTTTTCGCAATCTAATGGGGGGTATGTTTTGGAAATCAACCACAAATTGATATATTTGCAGCGGTAATCGAATTATTCACCAAAACAAATACACAGATGGAGAAAATATTGGTTATTGGAAGTGCCGGTCAGATAGGATCTGAGCTGGTGATGGAACTGAGAAGAGTGTACGGAGCGTCTAACGTAGTGGCAACGGTACATTATACGAAACCCCCTGCAGAAGTTCTGGAGAGTGGTCCTTACGAGCATTTCGATGTGATGAACATCCACCAGATTTACGAAGTGGTCAACAAGTACAAGATCAATCAGATCTACCACATGGCGGCTGTGCTCTCGGGCAGTGCCGAGAAGAAGCCTCTCCCTTCATGGGACATCAACATGCAGAGCCTTTTCAACGTGCTGGAGGTGTGTCGTGTGATGAAGATTGAAAAACTGTTCTGGCCCAGCTCTATAGCTGTGTTTGGCCCCACCACACCACGTGAAAACACGCCACAGACCTGCACCATGGAGCCCACCTCTGTATACGGTATCTCCAAGCTGGCCGGTGAGCGTTGGGTGGAATACTATTGGAACAAATACAAGGTTGACACACGCGGTATCCGTTATCCGGGTATCATCAGCTACAAAACCGAAGCTGGCGGTGGTACCACCGATTACGCTGTAGAGATTTTCTATGAAGCGGTGAAAACCGGCAAATACAACTGTTTCCTGAAAGAAGACACCAAGCTGCCTATGCAGTTTATGCCCGATGCCTTGAAAGCTACTATTGACCTGATGGAAGCACCCGCCGAGAAGGTGAAAATCCGCTCCAACTACAACGTGGGAGGTATCAGCTTTGATCCGAAAACACTTGCAGCCGAAATCAAAAAGCATATCCCCGAATTTGAGATCACCTATGAGCCCGATTTCCGCCAGGCAATTGCCGACTCGTGGCCCATGAGCATCGACGACAGCGTGGCACGCGCCGACTGGGGTCTTACAGAGGAGTATGACCTGCCGAAGATGACCGAAAAGATGATCCTGGAGATCCGCAAAAAATTCGGCAAGTAGTTAAGGCACTTATTCACTTCTTAATACAACCGGTAAACCACCACCACTTCCAACCGGAAGCCCAAAGGTTTACCGGTTCTTTTTTTGGAGCCCCTCTGAGTCACTCGAGCACAGTGAAACATAGCAATGTTCATCCTTTGCCGGGTTCTATTCAACCCACATTCGTGGGTTGTTGCCCCGATGTCGTTCTACCCCGGGTGCGACCCGGGGCTACCCTTATTAAACCCCGATTCCGGGGTTTTAAGGTTGCACGATACCTGACGGTATCGGCAAAGAAGTTATATATCCATAATCCAAATTACGAATTACGGGTCCATGTTTGCCAGTACAACTAAGTGCCCCTCAGTGCCCTTAGCTCCTCAGTGGTAAAAAAAACCTGCGTTAGATAAAACCCGTTAGGGAAAGCCAAAAAGCCAAAAAGCCAAAAGCCAATAGCCAAAAGCCAACAGCCAACAGCCATTTCACCGCTCTTCAGACCGGCTCAGATACTCAAGCGCTTTCAGCATGGGGAGGTCATCGCTGTTAAGGATGCTTTTAATATCGGCTGGAGTGGGGATATCGGGCACAAAGCCATGTGTGATCCACATATCGTCGGGGTAGATATCGTACCGGGCATTCACTGACAACACGCCACCACCGGGCAGCGGGGTTTTGATGCTACCACCGATGGCTCCGGCGGTGCGCTCCCCTACCAGTACAGCCCTGAAAGGGCTCTGACGAAGCATCATCAGGAAGTGCTCTGCGCCATTCCCTGTATAGGGGCCTACCAGAATCACCAGTGGCAGGTTGATGGGTTCTGCTGTACGGTAACGGTGTAAACTGCGCAAGGTATCGGGTGGGGAAAACCGGTACCGCGATACCTCTCTGTGCTGTCCGGCATGTTGCAACTCCCCTGGCTGCGGTGAGCTGAATGCATACGGTGTCTGTCGTACCGCAAAGCCGGGCAGGATCAACCGGTTGAGATCGGCAAACAGCAGGGCGGCTCTCACAATGTTCTCCAGGGACTCTTCATGCCGGCAGTTTCTCAGGTCGAGGATCACTGACTGCGCTCTGCCAAGCATACGGTTGGTCTGGATGGCGCGCATGGTTTCAGCGCTGAAACTGTTGAGGGTGATCACCGCGATGTCACGGTTGCCCCTTTCAAAAGCGATCGGTTCTGTCGACAGGGGTGTACGCATCCACTGCAACCTGCCCGGAGGCACCCGCTTCACTCTTTCGTTCAGATTGCTCCCATCGGGGGCTCTGGCATTGATCATCACCCCGGTGTTCACCCACCCCTCCAGAAGGTGCGCTAACGCCATGGCCATCCTGCCATGTGCCGTAGAAGCAGAGAGGTAGGGTAGGATTTCGTTTTGCAGGAACAGGGAGGTCTCAAAACCGTTGATGCGCAGGATCTCTGACCCAATGGGTAGTTTGCCGGCCAACGACCTGTCAATGTTGGTGACATAGAACCGGCCACGCACCTCGCTGATCTCTATGGGTGGAATCACCAGCGAATCACGCAGGTGTTCAGGCATCTCCACATAAGTGTTGGCATCCCTGAAGGAGGCAGCAAACTGTTGTAACAGACGGTAATAGGCATAGTCGTTGATGGCAAGCAATACCTTGGGGACAAAAGCCTTGTACAGACTGTCAGGGTCAGGTGTGGTGTGGCTCTCAGGAGCAGCAAAGGTGGATGAAATCTCTTTCCAGACAGTGCTTAAACCAAAAAAACGCTCTTCAGCGGTTAAGGTGGTGGGGTAGTGTTGCGCCTTGGCAGACACCGGCAGAAGAAAGGCAACACACACCAGAGCCATCGCAAGCCATCCTTGCCCGCCGATGCGTCCATGGGTCGTTTTGTTGTATGGATTCGTCATGCTTATTTATGATGATAATGCGGCATCGTAACGGTACAGAAAGAGAGGGTTGCTCACCGCTCCAGTATGACAATGGCATTGACCCAATCGCGAAGGTGTGTCATTGAGAGCTGCAGGTTGGTAACACCCATTTTACGTATCAATTCTTTCGCCTGACCATACAACACCATTTCGGGCTTGCCCAACTCATTGTTGAGCACCTCTATGTCAGTGAAAGCAAGGCCTTGTCGCAGGCCGGTACCGACAGCTTTGAGGAAAGCCTCTTTGGCAGAAAAACGGGCAGCATAGTTTTGCGCTTTGTTGGTTTTCGATTCACAATAGGCGATCTCTTTGTGCGTGAACACCTTCTCTTTGAATTCAAAACCGGCTTCGATATGCTTCCGAATCCGCTCCACCTCAATTATGTCGGTACCAATACCTACGATCATGGTATATTAAATGATGTTGAGTTCTTTACCCACTTTGGTAAATTTCTCGATGGCGAAATCAATATGGTGAGGTTCGTGTGCTGCGGAGATCTGCACCCTGATTCTGGCTTTCCCTTTGGGAACCACCGGGTAGTAGAATCCGATCACATAGATTCCTTCAAGCAGCAATGCATTGGCGAAATCCTGCGACAGTTTTGCGTCGTTGGGGAGGTGGCCAAGCATGATGGGAGAGATGGCGTGTGTGCTGGGTACGATGGTGAATCCGGCCTTGGTCATCCCCTCACGGAAACGGGTGGTGTTGTCCTGGATCTTAGAAACCAGCTCGTTCGATTCGGTGAGCATGTTCAACACCTCAATGGTTGCCCTTGCGATAATGGGTGAGATAGAGTTGGAGAAGAGGTAAGGACGTGCCCGTTGGCGCAGCATGTCAACAATCTCTTTTCTTGCTGATACACAACCACCGGATGCTCCTCCAAGGGCTTTCCCGAAAGTGGTGCTGATGATGTCTACACGGTCCATCACATTGCAATGCTCATGCGTACCTCTTCCGTTTTTCCCTACGAAACCGGTAGCATGCGAATCGTCAACCATCACCAGTGCATTGTATTTATCGGCCAGGTCACAGATCTGATCCAGCTTGGCTACAATGCCATCCATAGAGAACACACCATCGGTAACGATGATTTTGAATTTGGCATCTTTGGCAGCGATCAGTTGCTGCTCCAGATCGGCCATGTCGTTGTTTTTGTAACGGAAGCGTTGCGCTTTACACAGCCTGACACCATCAATGATGGAGGCGTGGTTGAGTTCATCAGAGACGATGGCGCTGTCAGGACCAAGCAACGCTTCAAATACACCGGCGTTGGCATCAAAAGCAGAAGAGAAAAGAATGGTATCCTCCATGCCGAGGAATTCACTCACTTTGGCTTCCAGGTCTTTGTGTATCTGCTGTGTTCCACAGATAAACCTGACCGAAGAGAGGCCAAAACCCCACTCTTCCATCCCCTTTACAGCCGCTTTCATCACCCGTGGATGCGCTGAAAGGCCCAAGTAGTTGTTAGCACAAAAATTGAGCACATCGAGACCTGCACTCGTTTTAATCTCTACACCCTGAGGGGTGGTTAATATCCGCTCTTCCTTGTACAATCCGGCTTCACGGATTGACGCCAGCTCCTGCTGCAAATACTGCTTCATGTCACCATACATAATTGTGTCGTGTTTTAAGGGTTAATGTTGTGAAATACCTTGTTGATTAAGAGAGTCCAAAGGTAGAAAAAAAACGGAAACCTACAAACTGTTCAACGCTTCCGTTGCGATCCATGCCATGGCACCCGTGGCCGCTTCAAGGCTTCTCTCATCGATGTTGAACTGCGGGGTATGCAGATTGGCCACAATCCCTTTTTTCTCGTTTCCTGTTCCGATGCGGATGAAGCAAGCCGGGCGTTGCGCTGCGAAATAAGCAAAGTCATCACCGGTCATCCTTTGGGGGATATGGATCACCTGCTCATCACCCAAATACTGTTTGGCAAGGTTGATGGCGAGGGCTGAGGCTTCCGGATGGTTCACCAGGACAGGGTATCCGTTTTCTATTCGTACGGTGCATGTGCCCCCTGCACTTTCGGCTGTTTTTGATGCGATCTGTTTGATCAGTTGATGTGCTTGCTTTCTCCACCCTTCGTGGTAGGTTCTGAAGGTGCCGTCCAACGTCACCGTATCGGGTATCACGTTCATTTGACCATCGGCGATCACTTTCCCGAAGGAGAGCAGTGTAGGCACATCGGGTGGAGCAAACCGGCTGGCAATCTGTTGCAATGCCGTCACAATCTGCGCCTGTATCACCACAGGGTCGATGTTGAGGTGCGGGGTGGCGGCATGCCCCCCTTTTCCATGCACGGTCAGATACACTTCATCCGTAGAAGCCATAAAGGGGCCGGGTCTTATGCCGAGTTTTCCGGAAGGGATTTCCGGAGAGACATGCACACCAAAGACCAGGTCGGGCGACGGGTTTTCCAACGCCCCATCGTTGATCATGGGGAGAGCTCCTCCCGGATATCGCTCTTCGGAGGGTTGGAAGAGAAGGCGAAGGGTCCCTCTGAAACCCTCCTGTGCTGCGGTGATGATGCGTGCCACGCCGAGCAGAATCGCGGTGTGTGCATCATGGCCACAGGCATGCATCACCCCCTTCACACGTGAAGCATACGGCACATCGTTCAGCTCTGTCAACGGCAGCGCGTCCATGTCGGCACGCAATGCCACACAGCCACCTTCAGGATCGTTCCCCCTGATGTCAACCACCACGCCATGACCACCCACACCGACTCTGGGCTCAAGGCCCATCTTTTGCAACGTATGCGCCACAAAAGCAGCCGTCTGCTCCTCCTCGCCCGATAGCTCGGGATGGGCGTGCAGATGCCTTCTGAACGCCACCGTTTCAGCATGATAAGTGCGGGCCAGTTCTTTCACAACAGAGAGCGATGGTGTCATAAAAATGAATTTCGTGGTTTAAAAATCAAGCACCAGTGACAGGTAAAACACCATAGGGCCAACCTCCCCGTCCTCTATACCCCATGCCCAGTCGGCACGGATAAAGTAACCCCACAAAGAGGTGCGCGCGCCAAACCCCATACCCCCCACAATGGGATCCACCTGCCTTTTTACAGTGAGCTTGATGGGGCCCTGCTCTATCACCTGCGTGTACAAAGCGTTCTCCTCAGACCAGGGGTTCGGACCCGTCCAGGCAGTACCCACATCACCAAAAGCAACCAGCTGGAAATCATTCAGGAAGTTGTTGCGCAACGGCCTGTCAAAGAAATACCTGAACACCGGGAAACGGAGTTCAGTGTTCAGCACAACAAAGCTGTTGCCATTGCGGATGTTCTGATGAAAGCCCCGCATGTTGGTGGCCAGGGTTTGGTAACGCCAGTTCACCGACCGGTCAATGTTGATGTTGGTGTTGAATTTCGGGAAGAGCCAGTTGTCAACACCCCCCATATAGTAGATGAGTTTGTTGTTGCCGAAAGAGGTGCTCCCCGCCAGACGTGTGGCCCAGATAAAGGTTTTGTGGATCTGTTCGTAATGGCGTATGTCACCACCCAACACCACCATGTGCTGGTCAAGGTCGTTCACCTGCTGGTAGTATTCACCAAACACTTTCCAACGGGTACCAAACAGGGTGTTCACCCCCCTGTGACGGGTGTTGTCGAAGATCAGCTCCGACCGCCCTGTAATCCAGGCGTTGAAGTTGTCGTCACGGATCAGGTTGGCCTGGTCAGTGCCCATAAAGACATCCTGTTCCAATCTCAGGATCAATCCGTTGCGCACTGCGAACACATTGCTGAACGGATACTTGAGCAGATAGTGGATCTCGTGCGTATGACGGCGCACTATACTGAACATACTATACGATTCCATAGATTTCCGGTGGAGGATGACCTGTCGGTCCCACCTGTTTTTCAGGTTTTCAAAACTCAACAGATACTCGTTGTTGTTGAGGTTGAGCGACAGCCTGACACCACCGGTGATACGATAATCTTCCAGCAGGTCTGTGAGGCCAATTTTGAAGAAGCTGTTGATGCCGGGGTTGATAAAGATGGGTTGCCCCCCTCCGGAGAAGGGTTGATATGCCGAGTTAAGGTATCCGAAGTCGATCTGACTGATCAGTTGATTCACTGAGAAGGATACGTTGTACACCCTCTCTCTTGGGATGAAGAACTCACTTTTGGGCTGTGGGTGCTCCTCTCCGGTGCCACCGATCACATACCTGTTGAAGTCGATGGCGGAGGTATCTGAGTCGGGGTCCTGGGTGGTTCTTACGGTGACAAACCGTCGTCTGGCTTCGCGGCTTTCGTCAGTGGTATCGGGTTGAATTTCCACGACCGGAGGTGGTGCTTCGGGTGGCCTTGTCTGCTCTCTTTTGGCGTGCTGCTGCATGCGGAAGGTGGTGTTGGTCATCGACACCGCTTCCAGGGAGGCTGCCGGCACCAGGGGCTTGCGCACCAGGTGGTAACGCCCCTGGTCGTAATAGATGGCAGAGAGTTCCCCACCGGGCCTGTTGACATGGTGCTCCAACATCGACCGGCTGTAGTTGCTCACAGGGAACGACCTGACGAAATAGTTGTAATGGGTGATGGTGTCAATAAACGCAATGGCACTGTCGAAACGCGCCAGGTGCCTGTTGTAAATGCCGTTCTCGTCCGAGAGGTAGGTGATGTACCCCCGCTCATACTCCATAGGGTAGATCTCGTTGTAATGGGGGGTGTTGGTGACCCTTTGCAGAATTGGGGAGCGGGTGCTGAAATTGTAGGCGAAAATGTCCAGATAGTCCTGCCTGTCGATGACACGATGTGTATCAACACGGGCAGTGATGGGGTCAAACACCAGGGTGTCATTGGGGCGGTTGGAAGAGAAGATGATGCGTCTGCCGTTCTCGATAAACCGGGGGTTGTGCACATCGTAGATGTCACGGGTGAGCCGCTCGGAGGTTCTGGCCACACGTGAAAACACATAGAGATCCGATTGCCCCCTTTGCACGGCACTCATCGCGAGCAACTCTCCGTTGGGGTTGAAGGAATAGCCTGTGATCTTCTGGAAGTCAGACATTATATCCCTATCCAGCGACTCCTCTTCGAGGTTATAGGTGTAGAGCCATGTATACCCGCTCTCTTCCACCATAAAAGTGAGCAGCCGACTGCTGGGGTGCCATTCCATCAAAGGGTAGGTGTAGTCGACCTTTTCATCGAGGCGGTGCCCGCGGCGATAGAGCCGCTGGTGCTTGTCGTTCTCTACATCGTACAACATCACACGGTAACGACCCGAACGGTTGGTAACATAGGCCACATAACGCTCATCCGGACTCACCCTCGACTGCTGCAATACCATGTCCTTGCGCATACGATGTACACTGAACGGCTCACCACCGGGCTTGTCACGGTCATCATCATACCGGTAAAAATCACCCGTAAAATAAGCCATCCACTCATCAGCCAACGTGGTGAAAGGAACACCAAGCACAAACATAAAACCGTTGCTGATCTGCCGGCTCACCTTCGTCATATAGAGGATGTTCGGTATAGAACTCCGACCATACTTGTCTGATACATACTTCCAGATACTGTGCCCCGCATACACCGCATCCTTCCCCTCCAGGGAGTTGAAATTGCGGTAACGCCCCGACAGGATGCCGTCACGCACGAAATTGTCGGTCTCTACACTCCAATCCTCAGCGATGAAAGAGATCAGGCCGTTGAGGTACCACTCAGGGAAGTTGATCAGGGTGGAGTTTTTGATCTGAGAGGTCATCTCTGAGCCGTATAGCAGCTCATCGATCATCACACGGGCAAGACCGGCCCTGATCTGCCGCTCCAGGTTCAGGTAGCTGCCATCGAAATAGAGGAAGATCTTGGTGCCAACGATATAGGTCACTCCGCCAATGTTGTACTGCTCATCACTGAGGAGTCCGATGTTACTCTCTTTGAGTTCTGACAGGTTGTTGAAGATGATGAACTGCACCTTCTCGTTCATCCGGTAGTCGAGCTGACGTTCAATCTCAGGCATAACCTTCATGGCGTAGCGGGCAGTGTACAAGCCGTACTCACGACCACCCAGGTAGAAATAGGTGTCGAAGGCAGGGTACCGGTAGTGTGTCCAGAACCTGTCGATGGTGTGTTGCACCCGGTTTTTACCGAAAGTGAGCTGTGAGCCGTTGTAAAACTGGCCATACAGCGGGCTTGCCATCCCCGAAAAGAGCAGAGACAGAAACAGCAACAGGCTCAACACCTGCGATCTATGTAGTTTTCTCTTCAGCATATCCCACCAAACCACAACACATTAAACGCACAGCTAAGGTAATCATTTTATGACTACCTGTTTTTTTCTAAACATCGCAGGGTATTGGTTGGTTCAGGAGAGCCGGGGGGAGGCAATGCACCTCACCCCCCAACCCCCTGAGCTGGTCCTAAAAATTTGGACAGAAACATAAGTTAAACTTTAACGTACAACCTGTCTATGAAAACAACAAGAAAGAAACACAGTCCGGCATTCAAGACCAGAGTGGTTCTTGAGGCATTGAAAGAGCGCCACACATTAAGTGAAT
>SKPS01000237.1 GCA_007119395.1 Lentimicrobiaceae bacterium | reverse complement strand
TGGAAGTGTGCTGGAAACCGGCAGCCTCTTCATCATCATTTGCCCTCTCCGCCGAAACAGTGTCTGAAACATCACCACTGGTGATGGCAACCTTCACAACACAGGTAATACAGCATGTTGATATGATGGTTGGTGTGGGCACCGGTGCCATGCAACTCTTCGCAGGAATCCGCTTTTCAGCCGACTCGATCCAGTCGGCAGCTGTATCAGGCTTTAACCCCCTGACCGGCATCAGCTCCTCTTTAGTGTTGGCAGGACCACAAAACCAGGCACGATGAATTGCGGGCGGCTGATATGTGTTGTGCTCTTCGGTTGGTGCTTTATGCCGGCAGTCATGGCACAAGTAGTTGAAGAGCCATGGGTACCCCTTCGTCTTGAAGAGATGGATGAGTCGGATGCTTTGCGTTACTATGAGATGCAAGACACAGAAATTCGTCCGGTTCATGTCAACCGGGCTGAGTGGTTTCATCTCATGGAGATACCTGGCATGGACGAACAATGGGCACACAATATTATTGCTTTCCGCGACAGTGTAGGTCACTTTTTTACGCTCTACGAGATCCTCTCTGTTCGTGGAATTACCAGGGAGTATCTGCAAGGGGTGCAACATTGGTTCAGGGTGAGCCCGCAAGGAGGTGCAACGTCACATACAGCTTCAGTTCGGTGGGTTACCAAAGGGTCATTTACCGCTACAGCCATCCCACCAGGCAGACAACCGCTGGGGTCCTCTCACAAAGTGGTGTTAAGATACAGGTATGAACACAACAACTGGGGGTTCAATATAAAAGGGGAAAAGGATGCAGGTGAGCCGTTTGGCGGACCTTTGCGACCCGAGGGGTTTGACTTCTACTCAGGATGGATAAGGTACCAGGGGAGTGGCGCCATCCGACAGTTGATTGTGGGCGATTACCGTGTATCTGTAGGTCACGGACTGTTATGCAATCAGTTGTTTGCAGCGGGAAACAATGCGTCGCTGCTTTACCAGCCCCATGAACACAGGGTGGCACGCCCCCACACCTCAATGGATGAACACCACTTTTTCAGAGGTGCGGCCATTACATTGCGGCACCTGCCCGTTGATGTAACCCTTTTTGGATCAGCCAAACCTCTTGACGGAAACATCACCCGAAAAGACAGCACCAGTGGAAAAGCACTGGCGGTGAGCAGCATCCAGAAAAGTGGCATCCACGCTACACCATCAGAGATACGGAACCGCCATGCCTTCACCGAATATGCCGCCGGTGCAGGTATAAGGTTTGTGAAAAGGGAGTGGCATACTGCCCTTCACCTGCTCCATATCCATTATTCAGCCATGATAGAGCCTTCCTCTACCTTCGCCAACACGCACAGGTTCAGAGGAAACAGAACCACCGGGGCCTCCCTTTTCACAGGCTGGTACAATGAAAAAATCGGTATGAACCTGGAAGTATCGGTCTCAGATGCCAGACCGGCCATCAGCCAGGTGATTGTGATCAATGCTGATGGAAGGTCAACAATTTGGTTCAGCACACGCTATTTCAGCCCCTGGTATTTTGCCCCCTATGCCAATACCCTTAGCAGAACCACCTCCCCAACGGGGGAAAAGGGTATTAACATGGTATATGAGTACAGGCCGCGCTTTGTGCATGCCATCCGGGCCATCGTCGATATGGGGCAAATCCTTTACACAGCGCAGGCACCGGCATCGGGAAGACACTTTTCGACCCTCTCTTTGGAATCGACACGGATGGAGAAATCGTTCAACTCTCTGGTCAGAATAACACGCGATATCCGGTCAGAGTCCTCCTTTATCCCACTGGAAGCAGACAATAGGCCCTTAGTAAATAACATTGAACAGATACGGCATATGGCCAGAGGTACCGTCACCATGAGACCCAATGAAGCGCTTCAGCTTTACCTTAGGGTTGATTATCGTTTAAAAAGTAGCTCGGAACCCGAAGAGGGGTGGATGGTTGTTGCAGGGGTAACCGGGAGAACCCACAGAAACAAGATAAGTATAGCCTTCAGGCACGCCATCTTTCGAACCGATAGTTATGACACCAGGGTGTTCAGCCACGAACAGGATGCCCCGGGTGCCTTCAGTATGTATATGCACTACGGCCAGGGTTCCAGAACCTATCTGATGCTGCGCATCAACCCCAACCGAAATATCAGAATATGGATCAAAGCAGGGTATACCAGCTTTACCGTACCCAATCCCACCGCAACCAAAACACAAAACTGGGATATTGGGACGCAAATCAACTACACCCGCTGAAAAAAACCCACTTTTCAAGACAGTATATAGTTTGTTTTCAGTGACTTGTAAATTGTAATAGGAAAAATTCCACCTTTTACCCTTTCGGAATTTGGCAAATAAAAAAATAATTCTACTTTTGTTTTCGCTTTACCAATACAAAACGAACAACAAAAAGACTTAATTATAACCCAATCAAAACCAAAAACAATGACAGAAAAAAGTATGACTACAATGAGGGACAGTGCAGCTTTTCGTTGGCTGGTGCTGCTGTTGATCAGTGGGTTGATGTTTGCGACCTACTATTTCCAGGATTTCTATTCGGGGTTACGTGACCTGATGGAAACCGATTTCGGTTTCTCAGCAGAGCAGTTTGGAAGGATCCTGGGCCTCACAACGATTGCGAACGTATTCGGTATGATTATCGTGGGTGGGATTATCCTCGACAAGTGGGGTATTCGCATCGCAGGATATGTGTTTGGTGGTATAGCAGCGCTTGGAGGGTTGATCTCCTCATTGACAGCCGCTGAAGTGATCTTCCAGGAGAACACTCTCTTCGGTCTTATCCTTGGAAGGGTATTCTTCGGAATCGGACTTGAGGTTGTGTGTGTGATCGTGATGCGTACCATCGTTAAATGGTTCAAAGGCTATGAAGTGGCCCTGGCGATGGGTATCAATATGGGATTCGGCCGTTTGGGTTCTGCCCTTGCCATTGCGATCTCTCTTGATATTGCCGGTGGATCCGTTTCTCCAGCTGTAACATTTGCCGCTGCCCTGATCGGTATCGCTATGGTGATGTTTATGGTGTATACCTTCTTCGACTACAGAATCGATGCACAAGACAAGAAAGTGGCGGCCATGAAAGCAGAGCTTGAGCCTCACACCGCTACAGAAGCCAAAGCCGATGACTCAGAAGATTTCAAATTCTCTGACCTTGTGAAACTGGTAAAAAACAGCTCTTTCGTTTACATCACACTGCTTTGCGTTGCTTTCTACTCAGCTGTGTTCCCGTTCATTCAGTATGCACCCGATATCCTTGTGAACAAATTCGGGTTTGCCTACGTACTGCCTGAAGCAGCTACACCTGACCTGTTTGGCAACAAACCCCTTGACAATGCGTTTGTCTACATCGTGGTCTTCCTCTTTGCATTAGGAATCACGCTGATACCCAACAATATCAAGAAAGTTTCCAACAAGAACCTGGCACGTGTCATTATTTTGGCTCTGTTCGCAGTAATTGTCTACATCAACAGAGATCTTAT
>SKPS01000129.1 GCA_007119395.1 Lentimicrobiaceae bacterium | reverse complement strand
TCATGATCACAAAGAAAAGTGATCCCCTGTGCAAGCTCTTTTGAGATCTTATTACGGCAAAAAGAGACCAGCATCTCTTTAATGGCAGAGAAGCCGGTCTTTTCGCCAATCTTTTGCTGATTAAAAGGTGTGGCTGTGGAAGGTGTATGCATTTCAGTGAGGTGGAAATCCACCATCCATCAGATCCCCTATTTCAAAGGGTATTGTTTATAGAGGTCTCTTGACTTCAACAGAATATCAACATATTGAGCTCGTTTGTAGCCAAACGGATCTTTGATCTTCTGCTTCGCTAATTTACCCTGAAACTCTTTGATATAGGTGTACCCTTTTTTGTCCATCCATTCTTCAATCCCTTCAAGCACCACCTTGATATGGTCGGCACCATTTTTCATAATGGCACTTACCATTTGCACTGAGGATGCACCGGCCAGCAACATTTTCAACACATCATTGGCATTAAAAATCCCTGTGTTGGCACAAATATCGGCATTGATGTTTCCATAGAGCAGTCCGGCAAAGCGAAGTGTCAGGCGGTTGTCTGATTCGGGGGTCAGATTGTAAGGGAAGTGTAGCACCTCATCTTCGAGGTTGATGTCTGGTTGAAAGAACCTGTTAAACAAGACAAAAGCATCCACATCCTCGTCATCCATTCTGCCTATCACATGCAACGGGTTCGAATAAAAGGGACTCAGTTTAACGGCTACCGGAATTTTCAACACACGTTTTACGTTGTCGAGAATATCGAGCTGGTGTTCCTCTACCAATGAAGCATCACGATCAAACTCTTCGGGCATTGTATAAAAGTTGAGCTCAATGCCATCAACACCTGTCTCTTGGATAAGCGTGGCATACTCAATCCATGTGTCTTTCTGCATTGCGTTCAGACTGGCAAAAACAGGAATTGAAACGCTCTCTTTCAGTTTCTTCAAATGCACAAGGTACTCCTTTGGACCGGCGTGCTCTACTGTCGGGAAAAGCCTGGTCATCTCGGCATGTAACTCATTGTGTGCCTCCAATTCCGATTGAAGCTGAATCCGCTCGAACAGAACCTGCTCCTCAAACAACGACTTGTAAACAAGGGCTGCAGCACCCGCCTCTTCAAGCTTTTTCGCAAACTTATGGTCCTGTACCATGTTGCTTGCACCAATAATGATGGGATTCTTTAACTCAATTCCCATGTACGTCGTACGTAGTTTTGCCATGATGATCTTATGTTTTGTTTAATTAATGGTTAAACACAGCTGTTCTAAATTGGTTCAAAAGTAGAAAAAAAAACTACAGCAGACACCATCTCACCAAAAATTCTTTGCAAGACACCCCTGTTTTGTGTTGCAGCACCCCTTCTTTATAAAGCGTCTAAATAGAGTGTGGTGCATACAGAATTCAAATGGTATGTTTAGATGGTATCGTGGAAATTGTGTAATTTCGTTGCGATTTTTTATTGATACTTCAAAGAATCTATAAATAAGACACTTAAAAGGAAATAGTTTATGACAAAGGAAAAAAAGTTTATCACATGTGATGGCAACCATGCTGCGGCGCACGTTGCCTATATGTTCAGCGAGAATGCTGCGATTTATCCGATCACTCCGTCATCGAATATGGCAGAGAATGTGGATGAGTGGGCTGCTTTTGGCCGGAAGAATATTTTTGGTGAGACGGTAAAAGTTACCGAGATGCAATCGGAAGCGGGAGCTGCCGGAGCTGTACACGGTGCACTGCAAGCGGGATCACTCACTTCAACCTTTACGGCATCGCAGGGTTTGCTGCTGATGATCCCCAATATGTACAAGATCTCCGGTGAACTGTTGCCGGGTGTTTTTCATGTTTCAGCACGTAGTTTGGCTGCCCAGGCCCTCTCTATTTTTGGTGACCACAGCGATGTGATGAGTACCCGTCATACCGGGTTCGCCATGCTCGCTACCGGTAGCGTACAGGAAATCATGGATATCGGGGGTATAGCTCACCTGGCTTCGATCAAAACCAGAATCCCATTCCTCCATTTCTTCGATGGGTTCCGTACATCACACGAAATACAAAAAGTAGAATACTTTGAAAACGAAGACCTCGAGCCACTGATCGATCAGAAAGCCCTCAAAGCATTCCGCGATAACGCACTCAACCCGGAACACCCTGTTACCAGAGGTACAGCACAAAACCCCGATATCTACTTCCAGTCCAGAGAAGCTGCCAACAGATTCTACGACGTAGTACCCGATGTGGTGGAGGAGTACATGCAGCAGATCTCTAAAATGTGCGGAAGAGAGTATCATCCTTTCGTGTATTATGGTGCCCCCGATGCTGAAAATATTGTTATTGCCATGGGATCAATCACCGAAACCATCAAAGAGGTGGTTGACCACCTCAATGCAAAAGGTGAAAAGACCGGCCTGATCATCGTGCACCTCTACAGACCCTTCTCACCGAAGTACCTCCTGAATGTAATGCCTGAAAGCGTCAAAAGGATTGCCGTGCTGGATCGCACCAAAGAGCCTGGCGCCAACGGTGAACCTCTTTACCTCGATGTGAAAGATATATATTATGGTAAACCCAATGCCCCATTGATCGTGGGTGGTCGTTATGGGCTGAGCTCAAAAGACACTACCCCGGCCATGATCATCTCCGTATATGAAAACCTCAAACTGGCTGAACCTAAAAACCAGTTTACCGTGGGTATCGTAGATGATGTCACCTTTAAGTCGCTGCCGCTGATACCTGAAATCAGTGTGGTACCTGAAGGCACTTACAGTGCAAAATTCTATGGAATCGGTGCCGATGGTACTGTGGGTGCCAACAAGAACTCCATTATGATCATTGGCGACAATACCGACAAATACTGTCAGGCCTATTTTGCCTATGACTCCAAGAAGTCGGGCGGTGTGACCACTTCACACCTCCGCTTTGGCGACCAGCCCATCAGGGCCCCTTACCTGGTAAAAGTGTCTGACTTCGTGGCGTGTCACGTGCCGGCATATCTCGGTAAATACGATATGCTCGACGGACTGAAAGAGAACGGTACTTTCCTGCTGAACAGCATCTGGGACGTTGAAGAGACCAAACGGAGGCTCCCTGACCAGATGAAAAAGTACATGGCCGATAACAACATCAACTTCTACATCATCAATGCGACTGAGATTGCTGAAGAGATTGGCCTGGGTGGTCGTACCAACACCATCATGCAGTCGGCATTCTTCAAGATTGCGGAAGTGATCCCTTATGATCTGGCGGTGACACAGATGAAGAAATACATTGAGAAATCGTTTGGTTTCAAAGGGAAAGACATAGTGAACATGAACAACCTGGCAGTAGATCGTGGAGGGGAGCCCATCAAGGTGGAAATTCCTGCCGAATGGTCTGCCATTGACGTAAAGCCTGCTACGCCAGACGCATCTCTGCCAGAATTTATCAGAGATGTGATGATGCCGATCAATGCGATGAAGGGTGACGATTTGCCGGTGAGTGCATTCCTTGACAGGGAAGATGGCACCTTCCCGGCAGGTACT
>SKPS01000023.1 GCA_007119395.1 Lentimicrobiaceae bacterium | reverse complement strand
GGAGCTACACCGGCGGCGGCACCGTGACGGGCAGCGACACCGCGGTCACCTTCACCCCCACCGGCAGCGGCACCCTCACCGTAGAGGCTGAAAACGCCTGTGGCACCAGCACCCCGCAAACGCTCTCCATCACCTTGCAGTCACCCCCGGCCCAGCCGGCACCCATCGCCGGCGATACAGCACCGTGCCAGGGGACAGCCCAGACCTACACCATTCTATCTGTTGCGGGCGCCACCTCGTACACCTGGAGCTACACCGGCGGCGGCACCGTGACGGGCAGCGACACCGCGGTCACCTTCACCCCCACCGGCAGCGGCACCCTCACCGTAGAGGCTGAGAATATTTGCGGCACCAGCGCTCCGCAAACGATCACCCTCACCTTGACACCACTGCCCGATCCGGCACCTGCCATAGCAGGACCCACATCAGCATGCCACGGAGATACCGGTGTGGTCTACTCGGTTACAGCCATACCGCACGCTACTTCCTATATCTGGACCACCCCATCAGGCAGTACCGGTAACAGCACCACGGAAACCCTCGTGCTGGCCTTTGATGCAACCGCTACCCAGGGAGATATCACCGTCAGGGGAGTCAACATCTGTGGAGAAGGCGCCCCGGATACCCTTAACATTACAGTGAACCCGATCCCCAATACGCCAACCATCACACTACAAGGATCGGTGCTTCTGTCTGATGCACCACAAGGCAACCAATGGTATGACCAAAACGGACCCATCCCCGGAGCGATCGATCAACAGTTTACCATCCCTCAAAACGGACACTACTATACCATCGTCACCCTGAACCAATGTAGCTCCGAACCGTCAAATACCCTCAGCATCACCATTGGAATAGAATCAGCTCAAGAGAAACCCGAAACAGCTGTATACCCCAACCCGTTCGATGACCAACTCCACATCACGCTGCAAGGTAACGGCGACATAATACGGTTTGAACTGGTCAATACCCTTGGACAGGTGATTCACAGTGGCTTTATCACAGAAAAGTACACCCTTCAAACCGGGTCGATGAGTCCGGGGATCTACCATTTACGACTCACAGATGGCACTACGGTATGGCACCACAAAGTGATCAGGAAATAGTTACAGGTGCACTGAAACAGGCCTGGTAGCCGCAATGGGGTAGGGGAAAGCAACGGCAAGGTGGCGATTGAAAGAGAATCTACGGGTGTGAACACTCACATACCTAAACTCTCAATCGGGATCAGCTTGTTTGAAATGGCGTAGATCACCAAACCGGCCTGGCTTCTGATGCCGGTCTTTTGGGCAATGTTTTTCCGGTGACTGATCACTGTATGGATACTGATGTGCAAACGTTCGGCAATCTCTTTGTTTTGCAGCCCTTGCACCAGCAAAAGGAGAACCTCCTTTTCACGTTCCGAGAGATGTTCCGGGGGGTGGTCTTTTTCGGTTGAATCGGCCAACCCTTCCGCAAGCTGAGAAGCTATTTCATGACCGGGTGATGCAATGTCGATTACACCGTGAAAGTGGTGCAGCACCTCTTTTGAAAAGTGGCAGTAAACCAGTGCAAACCATTTGGTTCCGGACTTCTGCTGAACCAGGTAAAGGAACCACTTGAGCCGGTTGATGGTGAGAGATGGATTCATCACCACCAGTTGTTTTTCCGGTCTTTCATTTAGAGACTCCAACTCCTCGGGGTCATGAAGACGCATCACCCTGGCCTGGATGGCATGTTGTTTTACGAGTGCACACAACCCCTCATATACCAGGTCAGACGGTTCGATGATGATTAATAGCGGGTGTTCGTCATTTTTCATGGGCTCCCCCTTTCTCCAGCTTTTCCACAAAAGGGATCAGGATTTGCTCTTCGATCAGCGAGTGGATCACCAGGTCGGCTTCCAGCTCTGCCAACTGCATCAGAAGCCTCCTGCGGATACGACGGTCATCCTCCACTTCAATATGCTGAAGAAGCAACGCCTTCAGGTCGGAAAGCTTCGTCTCGATATCGGTGTGGTGGTCACGATACTCCTGAACAGAGAACCGACTCTGCTGCATTCCACTGACAGAGCCTTCGAGCAGGCTTCTCAGGTAAGGGAAAGCAACCTCATCCTCATAGTCGAGATGCTCCAACACCTCTTCGAAATAGTCGTTGAAGAACTGCTCCACCATCCGTATCTCCGGCCGGCGGTTTCGCAGGTTGAGCTCGCCAATCAACGCCTTGATCGCAGGGTATTGCTCCTCCTTGTAGTAGTTGTGGCAACGCTTCAGGAAATCAACCACCGGCAACAGCTCCGAAGGGAGGATGGCATGCAGCTCCTCTTCAGGAGGGAGATGACCGTTGTACAGATTTCCCAACATGATGAACAGCTTCTCATTGATACCCGACGTTTGGCAAATGTGCGATACCGTATATTCGTGCAGCAGAAAATCGATTTCAAGGTTCTCCATCAGCAGCAGCAATGCCGGGTTCTCATAGACCAACTCAGCCATGCGGTGACTGGGCCTGATGATGCTCCTCTTTTCAGGTTGGTTCATATCAAAAGTTTTTCCAAAAGTACATCAAAATAGATTAATCCAAAGCAATGGAGACTCTCCGGGGAATGAAAACCGGATGGTGGTATGAATAAAATAATGTATCTTGCGCTGAAAGAAAGAACAAGTATGCCGTTACCGGATGGCAGTTGCGAATGCCGATCCAACCGGTGGCAGCATGGTGTCAATGAAAAAAAAGTGAACAGAGATGATTGAAGCCATTCTTAGAAGAAGGAGTATCAGGAAGTACGATCCATTACGTAAAATCGAGAAAGAGAAGCTTTCCGGGCTGGTATGTGCTGCTATGTATGCACCCTCGGCGAGAAACCTCAGGCCGTGGCAGTTTGTGGTAGTAACGGATCGGGCTTTGCTTGACAAGATTACAGAGGTACACCCCTATGCTGCGATGATGAAAGAGGCCACCGCTGCTATTTTGGTTTGTGGCGACAAGGCAAGGGACGACAACGAGATATACCTTGCCAAAAATGGGGCAGCGGCTACGCAAAACATTCTGCTGGAGGCGTGGAACCGGGGGCTCGGTTCTGTGTGGCTGGGTGTTTTTGGTCGCGAAGAGCGAATGAAAGCTTTGTCGGAAATGTTTCGTCTGCCGGAACACCTGGTGCCCGTTGCGTTGATCGGACTGGGATACCCGGCAGAAGAGAAACCGGTGCCCGAAAGGTTTGAACCTGAGCTGATTCACCATAACAAGTTCGGTAAGCCCTGGAAAACATAAGATCGTTTCTGCAACCGTTTTTGGTTCCCGCAGAACCCAAGACCATACGTACTTATGGTAAAATAGAACAGCTAACAAACCTAATTGGGTATATTCATGCTACCCCTTCGGGTTTATTTTCTTGTTTCCCGCAGAAATGCGGTGAAATTGCGCTGATATGCGCAGAAAGAACTATGTTCACAGAAATAGCAGAGGTAGTCTTAATGATCATAAAACGACACGAAGCCGTATTACTGTTTGCAACGCGTGTGAAGTCAGGATTT
>SKPS01000106.1 GCA_007119395.1 Lentimicrobiaceae bacterium | reverse complement strand
TGTGGTTAAAAAAATCATTCAGTAGATATGTACCCCTTTCGTATAGTACACCCAGCCTCCAGTATCGTAAAGGTTGTATTCAGGATTTACTCCGTAGGCATATGAACATTATATTCAGCACTTAAAAAAATAGAATCTGCCAAAATCAGCATAATCCGCGGTGAAGAAAAACCCGTTCAAGAAAGGCAACCGGCAACAACTATTTTGTTAAAAATCATCCTTAAAGTGTTGAACTTTCAATATAATGTATTATTTTTGACGAAATCATTCAAAACGAAATTGGTCAAAAAAGAACTGGGGGAAAACCGGCATGAACAGATTGGGTGAATTCATAAGAAAACTGCGCTCCGAAAGAAAACTTCCTTTGCGGATAGTTGCAGCCGGACTGGACATTGACCAGGCAATTCTCAGTAAGATTGAGCGGGGGAAACGGCAACCCAGCCGTGACCAGGTGCTGAAACTTGCCGGTTTTTTCGGTTGCGATGAAAAAGAATTGCTGGTATTGTGGATTGCCGACAAGGTGATTTTTGAATTGGCTGACGAAGAGTTTGCCAAGGAGGCATTGCAGGTCGCAGAGGCGGAAATAGCCTACAAACAGCGATCTCTCCCGAAGACCTCCTCTATCATCAGGAAAATCAAAGAAGTTCTGGAAAAAGATGGCAGAATTGCCTCAGCATGGTTATTTGGTTCTGTGGTCACCAAAGATTTCAGAAACCGAAGCGATATTGATATCATGGTAGAGTTTAATGATTTACAAAAATATTCAATGTTCGATCTACTCGATATTTCCCATGCCATTGAGCAACGGATCAATAGAAAGGTTGACCTGGTTGAAAAAGGTCACTTACAGCCCTTTGCACAGAAGTCTGCAACAAAAAATTTACTGAAAATATATGGGTAAACCCACACCAAAAGAGAGACTTGAGCATATCCTCAATGCAATTGGCTTGATCAGAGAATTTGTTGCTAATCTGGATGAAGCTGCTTTTCTGTCTGATAGAAAAACTCAAAGCGCTGTGCAACATCAATTCTCCATCATTGGTGAAGCAGTTAGAAATATTGACGAAAGCCTATTAGAAAAATACGACTACCCTTGGCACATTCCGCGCTCTTTCAGAAATTTCATTATCCATGCCTACCATGGAGTAAAAATGGAGAGAATCTATTATGCTACCCAAGACATGGGCGAACTAGAACGAAATATTTTGGAGATTCTCAAAAACGAGTTCTATACTTGATAATGAGAGTACGAAAGACAAATAACCAACCATGCAAAACAAAATCTCACCGATTTTGTGAACACGTAGTGTCAGCACAAAAAAAAAATCTGCCAAAATCAGCATAATCCGCGGTGAAGAAAAACCCGTTCAAGAGATGCAAAATACCAATTCATTACCAGTCGGGACTAAACTCATAGCCAATGCCCAGAATAAAATCTGTACCCGGGTTTCTCACATTCACTTCGTGTTGTACCATATAATATAGGGTAATGGCATGCACTCTGTTAATCCGGTAGCGTGTTCCTGCCGAAAAGCGCATCTTATCGACCAGGTGTATTCCGTTCAATGATACCGGATGATACAGCTCTGCTGCCACAAACGGCCGCCAGGTACGGCTCAACCGATAACGATAAGCCAATTTAGGTCTTATGTATGTTCTGTCTTCGGCTCCCCGATCGGTAAACAACTCTTCATGCCTGAACTGCTGCTGCAATCGAACCCTGGCCACCCAGTCGTGCTTCCCCTGCCGGTTTCTGTAACGCACATTCACATAATAGCGGTGCCGGTAATTGTATGTTCTGTCGAGCTGTTGATTGCCTCTGAAACGGTAATAGAGACCAAACCGCCATGCCTGCGATAAAGAGTATTCCACACCCGCTTCTGCCAGCCAGGTTCCAACCTCCGCCATGTTCTCATGCATGCGCACCTCTCCGTTCAGAATGGTGGCAAGGCGGCTGCTGATTTCAATCTCACCCTCAGCTGCAAGCCACAACCCGGCATCACGCTCCTGTCCGGATGCAACAGAACAGGATGTTACGCCCCAAAGCATCAACATCCACACTCTATATGATCGCATGATTAGATCAACATTCCATCTCATATCGAATGAACATAAGGTTCAGCAGATTAAACTATACATCCGACTCTTCGTTTTTATCTCTGTTGCCGTTGTTGATACGGGAATAGATACCTCCCGGACGTTCACGGTAGTACACGGTAAGACGGGCCGTATCACGTAAAAAATTGACCCTTCGGATTTCAAAACGGGTAATCTCCAACCCGGTGCGCTCACGAAGATCTTTGATCAACGCCTCGTGGTTCTCAGGCCTGATCATCTCAATCTGATCATACTGTATGCTCTTGGATGACTCCTGCTTGAAGATGAGGTTGGAGTCCATCACCCAGGTAACAAGAATCACAAAAGCATTCAACACCAACATCACATCATAACGCAACTGCACCGCATTGATCAGACCCAGCGCGATAAAAATAAACAGGTAGGTCATGTCCTTCATGGTGATGGTACGGGTACGGTACCGTAGCATGGTGAACACGGCAAACAACCCGAAAGCAGCACCCATGGAAAACTTCACCTGGTTCAACACATACGTGATGACGAAGATGATGATATTGAACAGGATAAAGGTGAAGATCTGGTCGGGTTTCCGGTTGCCCGGATAATATACAAGCATGATCAGCAGAAAAACTGCAACCAGGTTGATCAGCATATGGTAATAAAACGCTTCGGTGATTTTTATTTCGGTATGGACATCATGGTCGAACCATTCATCCATATCTGCCGAAAGCCTTTTCTGTGCTCCACCTTCAGTGTCCCTGGCAGATTTCCCTTCCGATGTGTTCTTCAGGTCATCGGCGTGGAAATGCGCTTCCATATCAACTGGGGTCAAAGCCTTTGCAGAGCCTGCTGCCAACGATTCAGAAGCATTGAAGCAGAAAAGGAAGCATGCAAGGCATACAGCTACGTAAGTGATTCTATTCATGGAATTAAAGGGGTTAGTTCCGGATTGTGTTTTTTCAGGATCTTTTGCAATCTTAACATTCTGGGTTTGAAATTATTTCTTTTCAGATTCTGGTAGTGCAGAATCATCCCCAGGCAGTACTTGCTGATCCGCATGGGAAATATTTTGTTTTGGTTCATCAGGCGTGCAAAAGGGGAGCTGCTGTCTCTGGGTTGTTTCACCTCGACAATACACAGGTTCAGCAGATGTTTCTGGTGGTTTCCTCTGGTAAGAACGAGGCCGGTATCGATGGTAATACGCTCCGGCTTTTCATCGTGCATCAGGGTGATTCTGTCGAAATGGACTTTGAGTGATTCATGGATGTTGTGCAGGCGATCTACCTCAGGTTGGCAAAATGAGCGAAACGGTTCGATCGGGTCGTTCAGCTCCTCATGGGGCTTCTGCCACATCACCCGAGTTTTTACCGTACGGCTTTTGGGGTTCTTCGACTTGAGTTCGAAGAAGGTTTGTCCTGTGTCAAAATATTTTCTGATT
>SKPS01000041.1 GCA_007119395.1 Lentimicrobiaceae bacterium | reverse complement strand
CGACGGTGATTTCCAAAGTGGCTGTGCCCTGGTCGGCGATCGACAAAGTTTCCCATATGCCGGTGGTCTCGTCATAAGTACCCTGGCTTGGAGTGCTCGATACATACGTCAGACCCGCTGGCAACTGATCGGTTACTTGTACGCCGCTGGCGGCATCAGGCCCGTTGTTGGTCACCGTGATGGTGAAGGTGACATTGTCCCCAACATTGGGGGTAGCGTTATTGACCGTCTTGGCAACGGCCAAGTCCGCACACGCCTCCACTGTCACCTCAAAGGAGCATACAGCAGGACCATTGCCGCAAGCATCCGTGTAAGTATAGGTTACCACTGTGGTCCCTGTTGGAAAAGTCGATCCTGATACAAGACCGGCTGTCAAGGTGCCGGTAAGCCCTGTGCCATCGCAATTGTCATCGAATGTAGGCATAGCATAGGTAACAACAGCACCGCAAAGCCCGGGGTCGTTGGGCACAGTGAAATTACCCGGGCAGGATGCCACCACCGGCGCCACCACATCTTCAATTTCGATGACCTGATCACAGCTGGCTGAGTTACCTGCTCCATCATATACAGTCCATGTGCGGGTGACCACTATGGGGCAGATTCCCGATGCAACATCCTGGTAGGTAACGGTAGTGATAGGACAATCATGAGTTACGGTACCCGGAAAATCGGTGGGGTCGCCAAGGGTGGTCACAGCTGCGCTGAAGGCGAAACCAGTGGAAGAAGCCAAAGCACCGGTATTACAACCCGATATGGCCGATACATCTGTTAAACTGGCAGGACATAACGTAATGACCGGAAGGGCAGACACCAGTGTGACCGTGGCAGAACCTGTAGTGACTGAGATGCAACTGTTGTCATCTGTAACGGTGATATTGCTGTTATCCAAAACGATACCACTGGTAATGGGATCGGTGGTAAACGTATAGGCAAATGTATTGTCCGGCGTCCCATCTGTATCCAAAATCCCTGTTACTGTGCCATACGGAGTTGTCACCGTCCACGGCTGGGTGCCGCCGCTGATCAGCACCGTAACCTGTGTGGTGGCCCCATGGCACACCGTGGCATCACCACTGATCACCGCCGTCAACTGGTCAGGCTGCCCTATCACCACCGGGCATGACTGCCCGTGCGCTTCATTAAAACTTACAACCATAGCAACCAAAACCAACATGGTTCCAATAAGCCTTTTCATATCTGTAGTCTTTAGCATTTTTCTCATCACTTTCATTCGTTTTCATTACTACGGACACACCGCTTCGCACCCGTTGGCATCCATTACACGCACCAAATAAGTGTTAGCCGAAAGCCCGGTGAAGGTATGTGTTGGGCCAGGTAGGGGTGGTGTATCAGTCCAGGTAGCTCCTCCATCATCTGAAATGGAAAAGACATAATTAGGTGTTCCTCCACTGACCGTTATTTCAATTTCACCAGTGCTGGAGCCAAAGCATGTTGCATCTGACTCGGTGATGGTTATACTTGGTTGAGGATGAACTGTAACTGTAGCCGATGCCTCGTCGTTGGCACTCACCGGATCTGTTTCATTGCCCGAAATGGTGGCTATATTGTTGTAATCACCGCTGGCATTCACCGTAGCCGTAACGGTAAGTGTTTCACTTGCTCCAAAGATCAAATTCCCAATAGTCCAAACTCCGTGATCGGGATTAAGAGGATCTTGACCCGGATTGTAGGAACCATCTCCATTGGTGGCAGAGTGGCTCACGTAGGTATATCCATCGGGCAGGAGGTCATTAACAACAACGCCGGTGGCGTTGGAAGGACCATTGTTACCGGCAATGATGGTAAATATAACTTCTTGCCCGACGCATTGCGCAGCTGGCAAAACAGATTTTTCAACCTCCAGGTCCGCACAAACAGCAGGTTCCAATTCAACAATAGCAGGAGGACTGACGCACCCCGTTTCATTATCCTGAATGGTTACATTGTATGTGGCCGGAGTGAGGTTTTCAAACAAAACCCCGATTTGATAATTGGTTCCGTCAATTGAGTATTCGTAATCAACACCTAATGGTGCGGTGACTTCGATTTGTCCGGTCAAAACAAAACAGGTAGGAAGGGTGACATCAACAACCGGGGGATCGGGTATAGGGGTTGGAATAAGATCAATGCCCAAAAGAATCCCCGTGGCACGTCGGGCGTTGTTGGTCCATGTGGCCGTAGAAGACTTGGTCTCTTGCTGGGTAACCACAGCAAAAGCACTGTAGAGAGACCTGGCACCTCCCGTTCCATCACTAATTCCAAGATCGGCAGCAGTCCATTCAGGCACAGAATTCGGATTATCCCGTGATCCGAAAAAACCCATAAGCAATGTGTTAAACGAAGCCGTGGTACCTGTAGGCCCTACAGTAAGGGTATTCACCTCGTTACCGCCCGAATTGGCAGATGCTGAAACAGCACCCGCCACAGAGAAGGACCCATTGACCGCTTCGAATTCCTGTATAAACAAGTGGTTCTCAGAATCTGGATCCCAGCTAGTAGTGATGGTAGTTGGTTCACTCCCTCCTGCAATCTTATACCAAACAGCCAGCCCCCTTCTGTGACTGGTATTGAACGGCCCATATGCATCGCCGGCTACAGCAAATATATCAGTGACTGGTCCAGACCAACCTGATCCAGATATTGCTGGCACAGTCCCATCTTGTCTATGAAAGGATGCAACGACGATCAAGTTCCCTTCCTGCGGTGTATTGGCAAACGTTGCAGATTGATTTTGAGCTCCATCACCATCTGCTGATTGTACTCTGACCACATCTACCGGAGGACAGTCACCACAATTGGCAGGAGAGGGATCAAACAGGTTGATCTGGTTCGTATTGGTGCAGCCAGTGATTTTGTCTCGTACAACCACGGTGTAGCTACCCCCGGCCAAAGTGGTGAAAATATTGGAGTCATGAAAAGTTGCTCCACCGTCAACACTATATTCATGAAAGATTGAAAGGGGCGCAGTGATAGTAATTTCACCTGTGGGGACATCGCAGGTAGGCTGCACTATGGCCATCTCCGGTCTGGAAGGCGGAACTGCCGGTGTGAGATCGAAAGCAAATAACGCTGAGTTTGCATGCCTGGCAGTTGACCAGGTTATCAAGGGTTGTTTATCACCTTTTACATCATCATAATAGAAAGCTGACCAAAGAGACCTTGTTCCATTGGTACCCACGGCATCGCCTAATCCCAGATCCCATGATGGTGGACTGGAACCAGTGGTTTCCCTGGTGCCCAGGAAACTTACCAGCAAGGTGTTATCCGTTAAGGTAGGGACAGGAACTCCGGTTGAAATACTGGCCACCGTGTTATCGCCTGAGTTCACCATATCAAACGGCACAGCAGCCAGGGAAGGGATTGCTCCCTGAATGTCGAACTCCTGAATAAGCAACCTGTTTTCGCCCGTACCCCATGATGTGGCAATGGCTGATGGCTCATTTGCCCCTGCAACCTTGTACCATATGGCCATTCCTCTTTCATTGGGACTGGCCTTTGTGTTGATGATCGGGCCGGACCAACCCACCCCACTGATGGTTGGAGCAGTGCCTGCTCCATCATGAAAAGATGCCGCCACAATCAAATTGCCAACAGCAGGTGCGGAGCCAAATGTTGCCACCTGACTCTCACTCCCGTCCCCTTGCGCATGTTGTACTCGCAAGGCATCAATCGGCGGACAATCTCCTGTTCCAAAGTGAGGGGCTGCGGATGAAGTGTTGTTGTCCGGATTCGGATCCTCCTCATTACCGGCAATGGTAGCGAAATTGGTATAGTTGCCCTCATCCATTACCGTTGCCGTAATGGTTAGTGTTTCAGATGCTCCATAACCCAGGCTACCAATATTCCACTCTCCGGTGACATGATCATAAGAGCCTGTTGATGCCGAGGAACCAACGTAGGTGTATCCTGAAGGTAGTGTATCAGTCACAATCACACCGGTCGCCAGCTCAGGCCCAAAGTTCGATGCCGTTATGGTAAAAGTAACTGTTTCATTCGTAAGCGGTTCCAGATTGTCAATCGATTTAAAAACCCCTAAATCGGTCTTGGACTCCCGCAAGATAAAAAACTTGCCGTCACCATGATCAGTGGTCGCTCCGTAAAACCGAACCTTACTGACAAAAGATCCTATGGGTGCAATCTGGTCTAACCTGAAAAGTGCGATGCCAAGAACCTGACCATTCGCGTTGTTCCGGTCAGACCACCAATAATCACCCACCGCCGTGTCGGGGGCAACCGGAGCTGGATAAACGTTAAACCCACCATCATTCTCCCGAACGAAAAAATTCCCCAGCAAAACCTCAGGTCCATTTTGCGTTAACGAACCAATCAGCTCCACATAATAACAATTGTTTGCGCCTCTTTCGGTAATGCCTATGATTGACCCCCTGTTGACAATTTGGAAGTCATCAAAAACTACTGTCTGAATCTGGGCATCAGTAGTTGCAGCAGCATTGAAATTAAGACAAATCGGGCGGCCATTGGTGTTTGACTCAAACTTGTGATTCAGGTTTGGGTCTGAAAAGGCTGCCAGGGCAGCAGTGTTCCAATCGGGATGATCACTGCCTTGAATAATATCAACACCATTTAACCTGATATTATTTCCCGCGTGACCATTCCATCCTAATTGTGTGAGCTCATATCCAATGGGAAAAGCAAATTGATCGTAAACGAAGGTCTCTGCTCCATCCACCACTGTAACAGATTCCAGCGTAGCAGGATCGTTATTGGAACTTTGTGTATCCGCCCACTGAAACGTTACACCCGAACTGATGGAGGGGGGTTGGGGTTGGGCAAAGCCAGTATTTGCAATAAAGAGAAAAAATATTAAGGCCGGAAAAACCCATCCATAAGCTAACCTTCCAGCCGCAATCTTGCCAGTCTGATTTTTCATACTGTAATTATTTCGAACAGGTAACTGTAAATCTGTGTTTTCTAAAACCTTCATATATTCCTGGTAACAATCCGCACTTTTCAATCTCATCACTTCTCCTCCCCGGTTTGGTTTTTACTTTCAGGTGGCGACACCTTGAACACCTCCTTCTTCTCCACAGGTCCTTCCGCCCCCAATCTTTTACGGAGGTTTCTTAACGCTTTAATAAGTTCCCGATTCTTCTCGACGAGCAGCTGGAGCTGCTCGTCGAGAGGCATTTGTGTATTAGGCATCTCAGGTCTTTGGTTTAAAATATCTCAGTTTGCAAAAAAAAGCCATGCGATGAACACCACCAAACAGCCACCCTCTACATAATCTATACAACCAACTATATTAAATCTATACAAGAGTCGAGAGTCGAGAGTCGAGAGTCGAGAGTCCGAACTACCGGGTAACAGGGTTGCCTTATAATATCACGGGCAAACCGCTTCGCAGCCGTGAGAATCCAGCACCCTCACCAGGTAGGTGCCGGCAGGCAGCCCTGTAAAGGTATAAGGGCTGGGTTCAGGCGCAGAATAACTACTCCCATCATCGATAGAGAAAGTAAAGGGCCCTATGCCCACATCTACCGTAATCTCAATGGTGCCCGTGCTTGACCCAAAACAAGTGGCATCGGAATAGACAATCGATATAGAGGGTTGGGGTGCAACCGTCACCGCCACCGTGAAAGGATCTCCCTCACACGCACCCGACCAGGGGGTGATGGTGTATTCCACATCCAGGTACCCCGTAGTGGTGTTGATGAATACATCCCCTTCAATGACGTCGGCATCAGTGAAGGTACCGGTAGTCGCCGTACCGGTTAACCCCGGATCCACTACGGCACTGATCACATACTGGGTGATCGGAGCCAGGTTTGAGCCCTGGGTGGGCAGCAGTACATTGGTAGCGGCATCGCTGCAGATGGTTTCGGAGATGTTATCCACAACAGGATCAACACAACAAACGATGGTGATGGTCTGAACACAGGAGGTGACATTGTGGTTGTCATCAGTTACGTAGAAGGTTCTACTGACAACAATGGGGTTCGTGCCCGTTTCATTGTCCTGATAAGTGACGGTGAAGCCACAGTTATCCTCCGCATCACCCCCAACACCCTGGAATTGAGAAAGTGTGATTGGGGTCACTGTGGTGCTGAAGGAGAGATCTGTAATCAATCCTGTATGGCACACGTTCGTAGTGGTGATCGTATAGTTGGCCGGACAACTCGTAATGGTCGGAACAATGACATCCTCCACCGTGGTGACCACAGGACCCGCTTCATTGTTCAATGGATTTGGATCAATCACCCCCGAGGTGACACTCGCCGTATTAGAGACGGGAGCACAGGTGGTTTCAGGGACAATGCCCCTGATATAGAGGGTATAGTCTGCTGCTGAAGCCAGGGAGCCAATATTGAGGCTGCCCGTCCAGTCATTTACCCAAGGGCCGTTTGGGTCGGTGGAGTATCTGGGATCAGGGAAGGCCGTGATGGCATCTGTGATGGTCACATTGGGGGCGATGGATGGCCCGTTGTTGGTCACCGTAATGGTGTAGATCAGCTCCTGCCCGGTGCCCACCGGATCAGTTGAAGCGCTTTTGCTGATCACCAGATCGGCAGCCTCATCAGGATAGGTGATGGCGGTGGCTGTGTTGTTGCCCGGAACCGGATCACCCTGGTCGCCGGTAACCGTTGCCGTGTTCAGGTAGTCGCCGCTTGTGAGTACAAGGGCCGTGATGTTCAGCGTGGCAGAAGCGTTGTATGCAAGACTGCCTATGGTCCATATACCCGTTCCCGGAATGTAAGCGCCGGCACCATCGTCTGAAACATGGGTGTAGCCCGAAGGCAACAGGTCGGTCACCACCACCCCGCTGGCATTGCTCGGACCCAGGTTGTTTACCGTAAGGGTGAACGTGACATGGGAGCCCATCAAAGGCTCATCGTCATCCACCACCTTGAGCATCTCCAGGTCAGCAGCCGCCAGACCAAAGTTGTTGGAACAATCTCCCAAGCCAACCCCTGTAAACGTAACAGCATGGTTCACAGGCGAAGAAGTCTGCAGGTAACCTGTAGGCAAAGGGGGCTCCAGCCGCACCAGATAGGAAGCGGGAATTATCGATTCAAAGCTGACCTGTACATCGTCGAAGTTGGCTCTCCTCCAATTAGACTCCATATCAGAATGGTTGTTGGTAATAAAACGTATCGTGGTAGTAGAGGAAAAATAAACCGGATCAATCGCCTGGTTAAAGCTGGATGCATTATTGTGGTTAAATGACAGCAAGGTTGTCCAGGGGCCCGAAGGTGAAGTGGCAATCTGGACGTAAACAATACGGTTTTGTTCATTACTCAAAAAGGTTCCCTGATACGTAAAAGAGAGTGTGGCGGTCAACGCCTCCGATAAATCAACACTTCTGTAAGCGCCACGGTTGCGGTGTCTGATTTCAAGGCTGTTGGAGGATACTCTCACATGGCCTGATCCAAATCCATCGGATTCGTTGATTTCAACCCAGTTACCTGCCCAGTTGACCGTACCATCATTACCGGCACCGCTGCCATTGGTGTTGAACTGATCCATAACACTTTCCGGTGTGGTGGGTGGTGTTACCTCAAACTGGTAACCACCACCTGCCATCGTCGTTTCGGTATTCAGCAGAATGTCCCCCGCATCAAGCTGTCCATCACCATTCACATCATGGTACAACTCAACAACGATCCCCTCAACACCCGGCTCACCGGCGTCCAATGATCCGTTGAGGTTTACGTCGCCGTAAACAATGCCGTTGATGACATTTTTTCCGGGGATGCTGGCACAGGTAACGGTGATGTATACAGTAGCCACATCGCATACCGCCGGGTCCTCCAGACTGCATACCTGGTATTCAAACTGATCCGGCCCCTGGTATCCGGGGTGAGAAGTGTAAGTAATGGTGCCATTTGGGTTAACGATCACTGAGCCGTTTGATGGCTGAGAAAAAATGGTCACAGAACCGGGATCAGGATCACCGACATCATTGGTCAACACATCGATCACGAGAGGGATATCTGTTATGGCCGTTCTGGTATCATCATTTGCGATGATGTTGGCCATCACACCCAGATATTTCACATTGCTGCACAAACCCAGATTATCAAAAGAAACAGACGCCTCATCCAAAGAGGAGACAACATACCTGTCATCGGTGTTCGACGGATCCACCTGTAAAATAAAACAGGCTGGAAAATAGATCAGCTCCACATCATCAATCCAGAAATAATCATTGCTGGCAGTGATCCCATTGGTTTCAAAACTAATCGAATTTGCTGCGTTGGGGTTGATCAAGGCGAATCCGACGGGGATGATTACCTCTTCGTAAAACAGGTTCGTTCCGTTTGGTCCACCATCATCAATCTCATAGATCACACTTCCGTTGAAACGAACGGTAAGTTTCTCTCCCTGATCATTCAGGTCTTGTCGTCTGAAGCGAAACTTAAGTGCAGCACCTGTTGCATTGCTGAAGTTCATGCTGCGTGATGCGGTTACATTGGGTCCATTCAGGCGCAACGCGATATTGTTTGGGTTAGAAGGTGTTGGATCCGCCAAAGACACAATGTTGGATGTGTTTGACCTGATCCAGTTTGCCCCCCAGTTCACAGTACCATCATTCCCTCCATAATCCCCGGCTGTGGGATCAAAATCATCCCTTGCATAATGAAGGCCTGCTGTGGTGAAGGAGAACCGGCCGTTCACATCGGTAATTGTGGTCTGCAACAAGGCATCAGAGAAGTTGATGATGCCATCACAATTCATATCTGAATAAAGGTTCACATTCACCCCGGGTACGAAGGCCTCTCCGGGGTCATATTGACTGTTGTCAGGGGTTAGCTCCAGAAACACCCTTCCTCTGACCAGGTTTGACCCTTCGGATGCTGCCTGGTCGCCACACGCCTGAACCACAACGGTTACCAATGCTGTTTCACAGGTGTTAGGGTACTCTATGGCACAAATACGATAGGCAAAAGAGTCGGTTCCGATAAAGCCGGTATTGGGTGTGTAAGTGATGGTGCCGTCACCGTTGATCACAATGGAGCCATTGGCAGGCTGTAACAGCCCAGTGGTCGTGATGGAGGTGGGATCAATATTACAGAGAAAACCTGCATCATTACTACTTACGGGTATGATAACCGGTGTTTCAGGCTCAGTGACTTCACGGTCGTCGTTGGCGATGATAAGATAATCCAGGCACTTGGGCTGCATCACATACCCTACATCAAGTGCCGGTGTTCCTGGGGGAGCCACTTCAGCATCCTGGCCCCACACCACCGACAGCATTGTCCCATCGCAGGTGTAAACAGCCATGCCCGACTGGTCACCTGATGGGTTGAATATTCTGGTTGAACTGAGTGCATCAAGAGTGTAACTTATATCATAAGGTATCCCGCAAGGGCTCATGGTTGAAGTCACCTCCGTTAAGTCACCATCAAACTTGACATAAATGGTTGTTGGGTCAAGAGGGGTAGCCCAGACCGGATTCCAATTTTGCGAAGGGAGGTTGTTTAAAGAACCGGGAGCCCAGGCGATGGAAGAGTAGTTTGTCAAACGATCCACAGGAACCATAGTATAGGCCCAATCGTAAGCCCTGCCGTCCTCATCGGCATCCACAACCACTACCGCTGTAAAAGGTTCTCCTCCGGGATTAACAAAGTGGTATCCCGCCGGTTGTTCCAGGTGAAGATAGTTGGTTTGCTGTCCGGGTACCGTTAATGTGCCGCTTGTGGCATTGCCTGCTGTCCAGTTGATCGTGATGGGATCTGTTGCACTGTTATAAAAATATGCCACCACCGGTGCGGTTGAAAGCGTTGTGTGAACAGGGGTAATGTATTCATCACTATAATACTGTGCAGGCATTATATAGAGGTTCCTGGTACCATAGGCCCAAATGTCGCCAAACAATATATCCACACCCACTGGCTTATTTGATGTGATCGTGGCACCCTCCTTCAGATCATTGGCCTGGTTCACATCGTTGGCCACCGATCCGGGTGTGCTGGCTGTACCATCGTAAAACCATACCTCCCCTTCGTTAAGGGTTTGGGTGAGATCAATAATACCATCAGCGTTATAATCCAGATTCACAATGGTGCCATCCTCAGCAGCTCTGATAAATACCGACACATACCTGAAGGCCGTAATACCAGTCGGTATATCCGTGTTTTCACCAAATCCAATGGTAAATTGACGCCCAAACCGGGTTACATCCAATACATCGGTTTTTACATTCTGAACTTCAAATCTGGAACTACCTCCTGTTACCTTAGACACCATAATGTCGGCTGTGGAGTAAATTTTGTCTCTGCCGTCGTAACGTAGCTCTGTCTGACTCCTGTTAAAAGCAAAGGTTTCGTCCAGGATAATATAGCCTCCAGCCGGAATGATATCATCAGGATAACCGGGTGCAACACCAGTTGAGGGGTCGCCATCGCCCCAAACCTCAGTAGTGGACTGCACAGGCACCGTAATATCATCCTCATAACCATCCTCCCAGTGGTCATATACAATGATAGTGTTGGGATAGGGAACCTTAATGCTCACAACATTTCTGACCGAATTGTCCATGGAAGCTATACTTCCTGCACTCCACAAGGCTTTTCTTAACTGTGTTTCGTTTTCCGGAAAAGGGAGATAAAAGGTTTTCGCTCTCGATGCTTCCTGGCAGGGGTCGATAAAATCAATCTCAATAACAACCATCACTGTGGCCTGGTCACACTGTTGTGGTGCGCCATTATCACAAATCTCATAAACGAACTGATCAGTGCCGGTAACATTGCCATTGGGCAGGTATGTGATTTCACCCCCTGAGCCCATCGTCAACACACCCAATGCGGGCTGATTGACAATGGCAAGACTGGCAGGATCAAAAGCACCCTTGTCATTGGCAAGTACATTAAAGGTAGCCGGTGTTCCCTGCAAGGTAACCACCAGATCGTCATTGGCAACCACCGGACAAGGTGCTGTTCCCGTTTGAGGAGAGATGCTCACTGCAGCGGTGTTGTTTCCCGGAAAATAATCGGGCTCAAAGCCACTGATAGAGGCAACATTGGTGTAATCAGTCTCACCACACACTATCACCGCTTCAATGGTTAACTCTTCCGATTCGTTTTCGCCGAGATTTCCAATGTTCCAGACACCGGTTACAGGCACATAAGTTCCTGCTGTTGATACATGAGACATATACCCCAAACCACCCGGAAGTAAATCGTTTACAATCACTTCGGTTGCCGAATATTGATTGCTTAGATTTGAAGCCGTAAGTGTAAAGGTTACATTTTCACCATAATAATATGGTCCGGGTGTAACGACTTTTGTTATCTCCAAATCAGTGTTGGTAGGATCGGGGTTGACAACAAACATCAATGCCGCATTGGCTTCCGATGTGGACCAGTTCCAGGTTTTATTTCCTGTTGCACCCGCACTTGGAATAATCTGATACGACACAGATGCAGCCGTTCGGGAAGTGTTGGTAAAAGAACTGGTCATGCCAGCCGGCACAGTTAAATTGGTTACATCGTCCCTGATGGCGATCGCCCCAACCAGTAAAGACCTGTTTAAAGATGTATTTATTGAAGTAACGGTTCTGGATGTGCCGGTTGTCACACCGGAATTGCTGCCTGCGTGATTACCTATCGGGTTAGCCATATCATGGCCTGTAACACGGTTTGCAACTGCACGCCAGTTGGCATTGCCGGCAGCGTTACCTGAGGTAGTGAAGGTGTATGTGGCAGGTTCCGAAGCCGTGGCAACTTTATAAAAGGCAGCCACAGTGCCACGTGAATTACCGTCTACCCCACTGGTCTCATTTCTGATGAGCTGGAAACCATCTGAGCTGGTAATCGTAAGATTCGTCATCCGGTAATGCAACGTAACAATAATCAGATCACCCTCTGATACGTTTTGCGGACGATTCACTGTTTGAATGTTGCCGGAAACACCTTCGTTGAACTGCTGATCCATTGCATACCATATGGGCGGATTCTGTCCATGAACTACGTTTGCCATAACCAGCAAACAGAAACCACAAAAGTATAAAACAGATGTCTGTCTTATTGTAACAAGGCTCCTAATTCTCTCTAAATACCCCCCCGTGCCGATACAGAGTATTCTGCTCAAAAGTAAATTCATCATGATCCCTCCCATGTGTCCGTGTGTTATTTCCCGCTTTGGCCATGTCATTCAATATACCACACTGAAAACCAATCATATTAAAGCATTTTATTTGGAGAAAAAAAATGCTAATTAATAATCAGTGTGAAATGCCCGTTTAGAGGCAATTGATAAAATGAGTCTTTGGTCTTTTTGTTAATAAAATTCATAACGCAAAGAAAATGTTCGTCAGGCATCCTTGCAAATTCACCACCTCTATATCGTCTCTACAGTCACCTATATATTATCTATACAAGAGTCGAGAGTCGGGAGTCGGGAGTCGGGAGTCGGGAGTCGAGAGTCGAGAGTCGGGAGTCGGGAGTCGAGAGTCGAGAGTCGGGAGTCGGTCTCTTGACTATCAACTACCGACTACTGACTACCGACTCAGTACTACCGACTACCGACTACCGACTTTAAGCGAACGGATTAAACCGGAAAGAATCTTACGTATCTCATCGGTCTGCTCAATCAAAGATTCGCGCTGGATAGGGTTGATGAATTGAAGGGGGGTTCTAAAATTTAAACCGCTGTATAACAGCGTTTAACGAAGTTTCATGTTTGGAGTAAATATTTTTGTTGCTTACACCAGCATCCAAAGTTTTGTTGGAGTATGGCTTGTTAAT
>SKPS01000357.1 GCA_007119395.1 Lentimicrobiaceae bacterium | reverse complement strand
TTTTTGAATGACGGATAATGTGACGACTGTTGCATTTCAAAAACCAGCACCTCAAAAAAAGATTTCGCCGTGATTTGGCCGCACTGATGCACTTTATGATCTTGCACTTTTGAAAAACTCTGTATATTGTGCTGGGTTTTTCAGCATTGGCAAAGACAATAGATTCTATTGATAAACAGACAATAAGTGCAATGGAGCAGGTTCGACGTTTAGGCACCGCACCGGTTTTTTTCACTGCAATTGCAACCATCCTTGGGGCGATCCTCTTCCTGCGTTTTGGTTTTGCTGTTGGAACTGTCGGGTTTTGGGGTGTGATACTGATCATTCTACTGGGGCATCTCGTCACGGTGCCCACTGCCATGGCCATTTCAGAGATCGCAACCAACAAACGTGTGGAAGGGGGTGGTGAATACTTCATCATGAGCCGCTCCTTTGGGCTTAACATTGGTGCCACCATCGGCATTGCCCTGTTTTTCTCTCAGGCCATCAGTGTCGCCTTTTATGTAATCGCGTTTACAGAAGCTTTTGAGTTCTTTTTTAACTTCACACATCAACAGCTAGGCATACAACTGCCCCGTCAGGTGATCAGCATTCCTGCCATGACACTGCTGGCGGTGCTGATCATACAGAAAGGTGCAAACCTTGGCGTCAAAGCGCTCTACTTTGTATGTGCCGTCCTTTTTGTCTCGTTGGTTATGTTCTTTTTAGGGAGCACTCCCCATGCCGAGTCGTCCGGGTTTAGTCTTGCCAATGCTGAGTTGCGCAATATGAGTGACTTCTTTGTGGTGTTTGCCATTATCTTTCCTGCCTTTACAGGGATGACAGCCGGAGTGGGATTGTCGGGTGACCTGAAAAGGCCCGGTAGAGCCATTCCGGTTGGCACCCTGTTGGCCACCTTTGGTGGGCTGATTGTGTATGTGTTTATTGTGTACAAACTCGCACTCTCTGCCCCGGTCGATGACCTGCTTGAGCACCAGTTGATCATGGCCAAAATTGCCGTGGGAGGAGCCTTCGTGATACCATTGGGATTGGCAGCCTCCACCATCTCCTCAGCACTGGGGTCAGTGATGGTCGCCCCCAGAACCTTGCAAGCCCTCGCAATGGATGATGCCTTCCCTTCGAAACGCCTGAATAATTGGTTGGCAAAAGGAACCATTAAAGAGAACGAACCCCGGAATGCCTCCCTCGTAACTGTCGCCATTGCGATGGTCTTCGTTGCAATGGGTGATGTGAACGCCGTAGCCACCATTATATCAATGTTCTTTATGGTTACCTATGGCTCACTGTGCCTCATCTCTTTCCTGAACCATTTTGGCGCTTCACCCTCATACAGACCCTCGTTCAGGTCCAAATGGTATATATCACTCACAGGGTTCCTCGCCGCTATTTGGATCATGTTCAAAATCAATACTCCGTACGCACTCATAGCATTGGTGCTCATGACACTTATGTATCTCTACATCAGTCATTATCATCGCGATCGCTCAGGGCTGGCCTCCCTCTTCACCAATGCACTGTTCCAGCTTAACAGAAACCTGCAAATCCTCCTTCAACATAAAAAACTGAAACGTTTCGATAAGGAGTGGAGACCCAGTGCGATTTGCATCTCCAAAGATTCATTCGAACGTGACACGGCCTTTAAGTTGCTGAATTGGATTTCACACAGGTATGGCTTTGGCACCTATTTGCACCGCATCAAAGGGTACTTCTCGAAAAGCACCTATCAACAAGCACAGGAGGAGCTCGCCCTGTTGGTGAAGAAGTTCCGAGCCACGAAAAACCATGTCTATGTCGACACATTGATCTCGCCATCATACACCTCTGCGATCGCACAGGCTATCCAGATCCCCGGCATTGCAGGGATGGAGAACAACATGGTTATCTTTGAGTACGACAAAGACAACCCATACAATCTGCCCGAGATCATTGACAACTTTGCATTGGTCAACTCCGGCGATTTTGATATCTGCATTTTGGCCAGCAGCAGCAAACCCATCAACACCAAAAACGGCATTCATGTATGGATCAACACCCTGGATGCTGAGAATGCCAACCTGATGATTTTGCTGAGTTACATCATTGCTGGTCACCCCGACTGGAAAAAGAAGCGGCTCAGGATCTTTGTCATCTGCAAGCCTGAGAACCTGGAGCGTACGGAAGCGAACATGACCGAACTGTTGCAAACCGGTCGTCTGCCTATCACCCGGAAAAACATCGAGATCATCATGCAGTCGCCCGATGTATCCTCCAGGTCGCTGATCAACCAGAAGTCGAAAGACGCCGGTCTGACCCTTATTGGCATCCGAAAGGAGCTCCTTCACAGGCAGAAGGAGGAGTTTTTCAAGGGATATGACGAGCTGGGCACAACCCTGTTTATCCACTCAAAGAACCAGAAGGAAATTTCGTAAACTGATCAATGGTAACCTGGTGAACGGCACAGGACAAAGTGTTAATTTGACACAGTACTGTTGATGGTCTATGTCATCAGTTTCAGCAGCTCCTGGTAGTCGGTTTCTGTCAGCGGGTATGTCAACCCCGACACTTTGTTGTGCATCATGGACTGCAGGATCTCCTGGTGTTTATCTGTTCCGATATTCACCTCTTTCAATGTAACCGGGCATCCCATTCTTTTGAAGAAGTGTTCAAGTCGATAGATACCGTCATCGATATGTTCGTTGCGGAACAGGCCGAACATCAGTTCACGGATTCTTTCGGGGATTTGCTCCTTCATCAGTTTAAGCCAGGCGGGATATACGATGGTAAGGGAGGCGCCGTGGGGCACATCGTAGAGCAGCGAGAGCACGTGACCGATGGCGTGTACACCCCAGTCGCCGTGGGCACGTCCATGGATGCAGGTGCCGTTGAGCGCCATGGTGGAGGCATACATGACGCGGGCGCGAAGGTCGTAGTTTTCAAGGTCTTTGAGCAGCAGTGGCCCCACCTCCATCGCCTCCTGGAGGATGCTTAGCACAAACCTGTCGGGCAGGGGACTCTCCCCTTTGCCAAACCACGCCTCCAGCACATGGGCCATCAGATCGGCCACACCATAGGCGGTATAGTTGGCAGGTACTGAAGTGGTGAAACCGGGATCGAGAAACGAATGTGCGGGATAGATATGTGGCGACATGATGGAGCCTTTGGTTCCCAGCTCGTTGTTCTGAACCACCGCCAGCGGGTTCATCTCGGTGCCGGTGGCTGCCAGGGTGAGTACCGCTATTACCGGTACCGCCGAACGGGGCTTCACCTTCCGTGACATCAGATCCCACGCCGGTCCACCGTAAGGGATCGCCAGGGCAATCACCTTCGCCGAGTCAATCACACTGCCGCCACCCACCGCCAACACCAGGTCAACCTCGTGCTGCCTGCCCAGCTCAGCCGCCGCGTCAACATCCTCTACCACCGGGTTCGGTTTGATACCCCGGTACTCCCATACCGAACACCCCAACCCCGACAACTGCTCCATCACCTTGCCATACACCCCGTTGCGGTGTATAGAACCACCTCCGTAAACCAGCAAAATGCGCCGCCCGTATTCCTTCAAGACCTTTCCAAGATCAGAAATCACCCCCGAACCAAAATGTACCTTAACCGGATTGTATATCGTGAAGTTTTGCATGTATATATGTGTGTTTTATTAACAAGACTCTCTTAAATACAAAGTCCTGGATTATAACTGTTTATTTTAAGCCAGATGTTGTTCTAGATGGTGAAAACCCGCGTCGGTGGATACCCAATCTGACTGTGCAACCCTCGAAATGGAAGCAATCCAAATACCATTCTGGCTATTCGAAACGAATCTGCCAATCAACCCCAACACAATATGCTTATACTCCGCTGCATCCATGTTGTTGCGAAGCTTGTCGGCTGCCTGCCATAACGTCTTTTCCAGCACCTGGTTATCTCCCATCTTTTCAGCAAATGTTGTTCTATTTTCTTCACCAAAGATAACACTTTTGCACAATGAGACATACCGGATCGTATCCTCAGGAAACAAAAACCGGATGTGTACATTGCTCAAAATGCCTACTTTTGAAGCACAATAGAAATGCCCCTGGTCTCCTTATGAAAGTGATTACCTCTATTTCCAATCAAGAGAACTGGTGGTACAACAACATGCTTGTTCCATCATGCAGGTATCATGGCCTTGACCTTGAAACGCTCGTTTTTGAGGAGCCCTGGCACACCCACAGAAACAAAGATGTTCTGTTGCTGAACTACCTTGAAGGGGTTGATCCTGATGAGATCATTCTGTTTACCGATGGCTACGACACACTTTTTTTAACAGGAGAAGAGGAGATCCTTGGCAAATTCCACACATTTGAAACACCATTGGTTTTTACTGCAGAAAAGAACTGTTGGCCCGATCTGTCGCTGGCACATCGTTTCCCTGAGTCACCTACCATTTCCAGGTATCTGAATTCGGGTGGCTTTATCGGATATGCCGGTGTTATCAAAGCGCTGCTTACAAAACACCCACAGCCACCTGTTCAGCACGCCGCGTGGAAGAAGCCCTATTGGCAAATGAAAAAGTGGTTGTTCGGTAAAGAGTTCCACCCCGCTCGAAAGTACCCTTTCAGCAACCAATATTATTGGTCACGGATTTATCTACGACACCCTGAATCGGTTTCGCTGGATTATTTCTCAACGATATTTCAGGAGCTTACCACACCCAGGGTCAACTTTTCACCCGACCAGCTCCACACATTAAAAGAGCAGTGTGTTGAAGAACAAAAGGCCAAAGACAAAGCCAGGATTTTCGAGCTGTTTGGCATAGAGGATTACAGGCTGGTTCACCGTGCCACCGGGGAGAGGCCGTGTCAGCTTCACTTCAACGGCAAAGTGATCAAGATGCTGATTCATGAGCCTGAGTTTCAGGGACTGATCCATTGGTAACCTGACGGAATGGTGCGTTCAAGGTGGAGCTGTCTGTTCAGAAAGAGTAATCCAACAGCGCAATGTCATCGGTGTAGTATCTGGCAACCAGGTCTTTTGCCTGCCGCGTGTAGAGTTCTTTGTAATGCCTGTGACGCGAACTGTTGGTCACAGGCAGCATAGCAGGTTCCACATCGATCATTTTGCACATTGCATTGAAGTCGTCCTGCAGGTTCTCAAACCTGCCAACAAAGTCAACCAGCTTTTCCCCATCCCGGTCAAATACAAAAGGGTGCTGAAAATAACTCTCTGTTTCCACAGTCTGGTTATGGAGAGCCATAAAATAATAGACTGCATTGACATGGTCGGTGTCAAATTGGCTGATGTATCTCCCCATATACTGAAAATTAAAGTAGAAATTGGAGACCACCCAGTCCCACGGGTTTCTTACAAAGGCAACCTTCAGGTAGCTGTGCCAGATCGCTTCGCCCGCCATTTCTCTGATCAATGAGGGTCGTACATGCTTGGGGTTAAAAGGTCTGCCATACTGTTTTCTGAGCTCTTCAAGGCGTTGCCCGGTCTTCTCTGTGATCTTTTTGTCGTCGTGGTATGGTGAAAGGATCTGCTCAATTGAGGTGGTTCCGGTTTTACCACACGCGAAAAAGATAAAACGTTTTTTGTGCGAAATGATCATGTATAAACCTGTTTGATAGATACTTCTGAAGCATGTGCCCTTATGGATCTGCTGCAGGGATCGTGGTGTTGAACACCGGAGGGCTACAACGACAAAGATAGGCAAATGCTTTTTGTTGGGTGGAGGGGTGCCCCAGGGATATATATGAAAGCAGGTGACCCGAATCCGTTTAACCGGTTGGCTGTCAGGCAGGAGAGACAAGTTTTAGAGTGCAGCAGGATATAGGTTTGCCGGTGGCTTTATGGAAGTGAAGCTATCTGCGGATGAATTTTCTGCTGATCACTTCGCTGCCGGTTTGCACCCTGATGATGTAGAGCCCGGGAGTAAGGTGTGCCACGTTGATTGATTCGCTGTTGGAAACCTGTCCGGCCGCTGTCAGTTGTCCGGTCAGGCTGAAGATCTGGTATTGTGCTGGTTCTCTTGATACCAGTCCGGTGAGAGTGATGATCTCACTTGCCGGGTTGGGGAAGAGGATCAGGTTGCTTCTTGCCGGTTTGGAATGTCGGACAACCGACACTGATGGGTCAAACATGGATGGTGCACCCACAAAGAGATCTCTCAGCTTCCCCAGCCAGTCTACCAACGTGTCGAACGGCTCGTTGTGCACGAGGTCATAGGCAAAAACCCACGCCACGTCCAGAGGTTGTCTGTCGCCGGGGTGAAATGTGATGGGCCCGCTTGAGGCCACTATTCTGCGGTCACCGGGTTGATTGCCTGCTGTCTCCTCAGACCAAAAGGTGGGTCCGCTGGGGGGGATGCCACCGGTGCCGAGGTGGCATGTGTCAGACTCATTCGGGAATATAAAGCTGGTTTCAGGACCGTAGGCACCAGTGGCGATGTGACCATTATAACCGTACAACATTCTGGAACCATCTTTCCAGATCGCACGCAGGTAGTTGTAGTAGTCGATATCAACAATAGGATCGGCCATAAACACCGGGGCTGCGCCGGCACCAATGTAATAGATTGAGTGGGTTAACCCCAATCTCTCGTTATCAGGGATGCCATCACCGAAGTTGAGGCCGTTAAGGCTTACATCACACAGTGGATTTCCATAGCCATCGGTATTCGGGTTGTCGAGCCCGTCGGGATCCATATAGGGGCCGCCGAGGAGCTGCATGGCAAACACGGGCGGATTGGCACCGTATGCCCAGGGTTGACCGCTGCCATCAACAGGTGTGCCGTTGTAAACATACACTGCACCATGTTTTACATGTGTTCCGACAAAATCATCATAAGCCCAACCCAGATCAAAATCGTTGTATACCCCGATCCAGGTGCTGTCGTATTGGTTTGATGACCTGTTGATGATGTCGTAATGCATAAAAATGGTGTTGTTCAGCATCGAATCGTGGGGCTGGTCAAAGGCGTAAGCCATGCCGTGCACCTCAATGCCGAGGGGTATGCCACCCGATTCGGTATTGGGACTGCGTGCATCATTGAAGACAAAGAAGAGTGCCATGTTGCCCCTGATCAACGGATAGTCACCTGCCATGGGCTCATAGACCCCACTGTTGTTGCTGTCGTAGAAGGGAGCCATGTTCCAGAGCTGACCCAGCGTGGTATCACCATGAGCAGGCCACTCAGCGATATCAGGGATCGGTGTGTAGCTGGGTGAGCTGTAGTTGGCTATGTGATGAAGGATGTCATCCGTGGTGAGCTTCCATACCCGGCTCCACCTCTGGTTGTATAAAGAGTCGTATAGCGTGGAAACAGGACCGGCGTGGTAATCTACCCCCAACTGCCGGTACCGCTCAGCCGAAAGATGCAACTGACCTGAAGTACTCTCCCTGCCCCCGATCCATAGCGAACTGTTAAAGATCGGCACCTTCTTGGCATCCTTGGGCGCAAAGAATTTCGGATTGCTGGCCAGATCCCAGAAATGGTTGCCGGTGGCAGAAAACTTCGCACTAATATTGTTGATATCCAGCACATCAAACGACTTATTGACGAGGTCTATGTACAGATAGCCTTGTGCCACATGAGGGCCGTTCACCTGGTGCACCGTATACACAACGGTGTCTAGCCTGCCTCCTGACTTACCCAGCCATGGGTTTTTCACATGAACCTTTACATATCTGTTGCCTACCACCGTGAAGTCGGATGACTGATAGACAAAGATGGAATCGTTGCCTAGCTCATAGTCGTTGGCAAGCACATCTACCAGAATGGTATCTCCGGGGTACACCACCACACTATCGGGGTGGGTGATGATCTGACTGAACGCCGCCATGGGCAGCATCAGCAAACCAAGAATCATCACGCGTAGTTTTGCTTTCATGAGAATTGGGGTATTACATAAGTGAAATAGGCGTTGATTTATGTTACAAAGATAATCGATTATTAGCCTGCAAGCCAAATATATCCAGTTTTCGGTTCCCATTTGCAAGAAAACGGAAAATGAAAAGCACCATGGCCTGATGACCATGGTGCTTTGTCACATGAAAATTTATCCCGGTTACGACAGGAAGATCTTCATGTCTTCATCTACGGTAGTGATTCCAGTGATGCCGAAGTTCTCGATCAGCACATTGGCTACATTCGGTGAAAGGAATCCGGGGAGGGTGGGCCCCAGGTGAATGTTTTTCACACCGAGGTAGAGAAGTGCCAGCAGTACGATCACCGCCTTCTGCTCATACCATGCGATGTTGTAGGCGATGGGAAGCTCATTGATGTCATTGAGTTCGAACACCTCTTTCAGCTTGAGGGCGATCACGGCGAGGCTGTAAGAGTCGTTGCACTGTCCTGCGTCAAGCACACGCGGGATGCCACCGATATCTCCCAACGGGAGTTTGTTGTAACGGTATTTCGCACAGCCCGCTGTAAGGATCACGGTGTCTTTCGGCAACGCTTCGGCAAACTCGGTGTAGTAGTCGCGGTCTTTCATCCTGCCATCACATCCTGCCATCACAAAGAACTTCCTGATAGCACCACTCTTAACGGCGTCAACCACTTTGTCGGCCAATTGCAATACCTGGTTGTGTGCAAAACCACCCACGATCTCACCGGTCTCAATCTCTGTAGGAGGTGCACATCTTTTGGCGTGTTCAATAATCACAGAGAAATCTTTCGGCTGCCCGTTCTGCCTGTCGGGGATATGAGTGCAACCGTCAAACCCGGATGATCCGGTAGTATAAACGCGCTCTTTGTACGAGCCTCTTGGTGGTACGATACAGTTGGTGGTGAACAGAATCGGGCCGTTAAACGTCTCAAACTCCTCTTTTTGTTTCCACCACGCGTTTCCGTAGTTCCCCACAAAGTGGCTGTACTTCTTGAATGCCGGATAGTAGTGTGCCGGCAGCATCTCGCTGTGGGTGTAAACATCCACACCGGTACCTTCTGTTTGCTTCAGCAACTCTTCCAAATCCTTCAGGTCATGACCGCTGATGAGGATGGCCGGGTTGTTTCTTACGCCAATGTTCACTTTGGTGACTTCGGGATTGCCATAGCTCTCGGTGTTGGCTTTGTCGAGTAAGGCCATCACATCCACGCCGAATTTACCGCACTCCATTACCATGCCTACCAGCTCTTCAACACCCAGATCGGGGTTCAACGTGGCAGCAAGCCCTTTCTGCATAAAGGCGTAAATCTCTTTGTTGGTATGCCCCAGATTGAAAGCGTGCTCAGCATAGGCAGCCATCCCTTTGATACCGTAGGTCAGCAACTCTTTTAAGCTCCTGATGTCTTCATTCTCAATTGCTAAAATACCCACAGTAACAGCTTTTGACTCCATCTCAGCTTCCGTCTCACCATACCAGGTGGCAGCATCGTGCAAGCTGTCAGGAAGATGTACTCCCTTTGTAATTAATGAAGCTGCAAACGCATCACGCAATTCTACCCCTTCACGAATCTTGCGAACAATCGCCTGACGATCAAAGTTCGCATTGGTAATGGTGACAAACATCGCCTCAAACACGAATTTGTCGTTCCGCTCATCATGGATGTTTAACTTCTTGCCCTCCTCGGCCAGCAATGAAATCCCTTTCGAGATATATACCAGCAGATCCTGCAAGTTGGCTACATCCTCTTTCTTTCCGCAAACACCTATTTTTGTGCAGCCGGTGCCGTGGGCTGTTTCTTGACATTGATAACAAAACATGCTCATTTTTTTTTGTTTAGATGGTTTATGTTGTTTAGAATGTTTAGATGGTTTAGAATGTTTAGGGTGTTTAGAAAACTCAACTTCCTCAACTTCCTCAACTTGCCATTGATCTCGTCACTTGACGAGATCAATGGCAATCAGACCCACTCTTCGCTTAGTTTTTCACCTCTGATGCTGATTACCATAAGCTTCACGGGCACTTTTCTGGAGGTTTGTGCCTGTGCAGCCTGTACAAATTGGAGCAGGCTGCTGCAGCAAGGCACCTCCATTAACATCACTGTAATGGTGTTTACCTTTGATTCGTCGATAAGGCGACGCAGTTTCTCCACATAGATCTCTTTGCCGTGATCAAGTTTTGGGCATGCGATGGCGAGTGTTTTCCCTTTGAGGTATTCAGCGTGGAAGTTTCCGGCAGCGAATGCCACACAGTCGGCTGCGAGCAGGAGGTCACTCCCCTGGAAGTTGGGTGCTGCAGGGTTGATAAGATGCATCTGTACAGGCCACTGGCTCAGAGCTGAACTGACATCACCCTGTGTTTTTTCTGCTCCGGGCGCATCCACCACCGCAGTAAGATCAATGGCTTGTGCTCCGGGACAGCCGCAGGCACTACCTCCGTTAGAAGGAGCCTCAGCAGGTTTGCTTGAATGACTCCCCCCTTTGTGATGATGCACCTCGTGAATCACCTCCTCTACACTGAACGGAACAGATGACTTGTTCTCCATCAACCAGTTTACTCCCTGCTTTAAAAACTCATGCTGATTGTAATCCTTCAAATGTTTCAGGTGTGCAATCACCGTGTTTTTCCCTTTGGATATCATCTCAGAGATGGTCAGCACCTCATCATAAGGGGCAGCTTCACGCTCCTCAATGGTGATTGCGCCCTCAGGACAATGCCCCACGCAGGCACCCAGTCCGTCGCACATCAACTCACTCACCAGACGAACCTTGCCGTCAATGATCTGCAATGCCCCTTCATGGCAGTTGGGAATGCACAGCCCGCATCCGTTACACAAATCGTCGTCTATCTTGATAATCTCTCTTTTCATGGCTATTACTTTTTTCCTTTTACTCAATGGGATTACCTCCCTTTTCCGGAAACAAAAGTAGTATACCCCTTTCCCTCAAACTGTAACACAGGTTACAAACATGCATTTTTTTGATAAAAATTTTCCAGAAGCCCTTGCCTTTTTCCGGGCGGAAACCAATGCAGAGGAGATAGCTAAAGCATACAACAGGCAGGCAGCTAATATGATAGAGGTGTTTTGTAACCATGATGATCACAAAAGGTTTCTGGATACGGTTGATGTGATCAGCGTGAGTTACCATTGATATTGATCAACAAAGCGCGCATGAAGGGCTCGTTTCGGATATGCCGACCGGAGAGGGCGATTGAAATGGCCAATGAGGCATAGGTGATCGCATCAAAGGAAGACATACATATATATATGTATCTCGCCAACGAGGTGCTTCAAGACAACTACTATTCTTTGGGAGATTACTGAAAGGCGTATGAGCATTTCATGGCAATTCGGGATCTGCAGGGCCACTTTCAGTCTGAAATGATGCGTTTGAACGCCACCACTCACCAGTACAATTATCAGATCAGGCTGAGGGAGCACGAATTGACGAACCGCAGATTCCAAATACGTCTCGTCATAATTTCCGGGGGTTTTTTGGTGCTGGGTTTTACTGTGTTTTATGTGTTGCTATTCAGGAAAAACCAACGATTAAAGGAGCTGTTGGGTCGGGTAAGAGAGCAAAACCACATTATTTCAGCGCAACATACAGAACTGGCCACACTAAATGCTGAAAAAGACAGACTGTTCAGTATTATTGCTCATGATCTGCGTTCACCGTTCAATACCATCTCAGGTTTTAGTGAGATCATTTACCATGAAAGTGGTTCAATCAATACAGATGACATTCGACAGTATGCCGGATTGATTCATACCACGGCTGAACGCACACTCCACTTACTTGAGAGCTTGTTACATTGGGCAAGAGTACAAGTGGGAAGCATTAACTATCAGCCTGGAATGCATCAGCTTCACCATCTGGTTGAGGTGGGCACCACTCCATTGCTTACTACAGCACGCAAAAAGAGTATTGAGCTTCGCAATCAGGTGAGTGAGGAGATTTATCTATGGTGTGATGAAAAGATGATCGTTACAGTGATCCGTAACCTGGTAAGCAATGGGGTGAAGTTTTCGCATCCGGGAGGTAAGGTAGCGGTATCGGCTGAGAATGGTGATCAACAGGTGATCATAAATGTATCTGACAATGGAGTGGGAATCCCTGCAAAAAATATTGATACATTGTTCAGCCTTGATACAGGCTTTTCCACTCCGGGAACAGATGGGGAGCTGGGTACAGGTTTCGGGTTGGTGCTTAGCAATACCTTGGTAAAGAAACACGAAGGCCATATTGAGGTGAAAAGCACCGAAGGGAAAGGTTCTGTATTCAGCGTATTCCTGCCGGCGCGAACAGAAAAAAGCGGTTAGCACGCCAAGAGCATCAAATATTCGAGGGCGCACAGTTTGATTTTCGCAATAACTGTATTATATTTGTGTAAGATTTCCAATCTTGAACCGCCGGGATGGTAGAACAAAAACATAGTAACAACCACCACCGTATCGCTGTTTTGCGTAGGTGGGTTTTGATGCTGGCGGTGCTCATTGTCGGCGGGGGTGTGTTTTTTGCTTATCGTGCGGTGATGCATGCTGATGAAGTGATGCGAAATGAGCTTCTCCAGAAAACGGAACTGTTGGTTGAGGCATTAAACCATGCCGAATTAGCCTCCCTTTCAGGGAGCAATGCGGATTTGGAATCTCTTTTGTACCATCGGGTGAAATCACAACTCGCATTGGTTAAACAGATGAACGAACAGTTTCGCTTTATCTATCTGATGGGGAAAAATGAGGAGGGTGAACTGTTTTTTTATGTTGACAGTGAACCTTTGGGGTCTGTAGACGAAGCACCGGCCGGAATGATCTATGAAGAGGCTCCCGCCGACTTTTACAGGATGATTGCCTTCAATGAAGCAGCCGTATTGGGGCCTTACAGTGATCGTT
>SKPS01000136.1 GCA_007119395.1 Lentimicrobiaceae bacterium | reverse complement strand
TTACACAGAGCTTCGCAGAGGAAAAAAGGAGTTTCACGGAGAAAGACTCTGAGATCCTCTGCGTTAACTCTTGTGTTCCTCTGTGTAAAGAAATTAGATGTTGGCAGTTCGATTCACCTGAAAACCTGCCTTGTCCCAAACGTCCCCATTGTCCCCAAACATAATGTTCCATTGACGATTTTGCAGCATCTTGCTGTTATTGAACCCACCATAACGCATTGTACAGCAAAAACAATTTCCCATCAATAAGCCAACAGCCGTAATCTGCTTTTCACTATTTTTGTGGTATGAAAACGAGGAGTCAAAGGTTTCTGACAGGTGTGGTGTTGCCGCTGCTGGTGTTGTTGGCTGCGGATGTTGCGGCACAGCGTTTTGTCGAAGAGCGGGTGCTGACCCGCAGGGAGATGATTCGTGATATTGATGTGGCGTTGAAGCAGTTGGAGAGGCATCACCCCATGATGTACCTGTATGTTGACGAGGAGGTATTCAGGGCTGAAGTTGATTCCATCAAAGCCCATCTGCCGGAAAAGATGGTCACATCAGATTTCTATCTGGTGCTGACCCGCATGATCTACTCTTTGCGACATGGGCACATCATGATCTTTCCCTACGATCCCGATGAGGGCTCTTTGCAGCGCAATGTGTTGTCGGCATTTGGATACCAGGTCTTCAACGATTCACTATATATTGTACGGAACGCACACGAGCTCTGTGACATACCACCCGGCACACGTGTTGACGAGCTCAATGGTGCGGATGTGGTTGCGCTGTTGCGCAAGTACGAGGATGCGGTTCCTTCTGAGGGTTACAGTGGCATGCTGAGGTACCGGTTGATCAGTCATCTTTTCCCTGTATTTGGGATGTACGAAACGGGCGTCAGTGATACGGTTGAGCTGAAGCTGAGCTTTCGTGACTCCACCTTTGTGTGCAGGCTACCCATCATCCGGAAGCATTCACAGGCAGATTTGAGTGACCTGATACTGGAGTATACAGGTGTTGTTTCTCCTGAAATACGGAGAGACTCCACGGGGATCAGTGTACCCGGAGCCAGGCTGAAGTTTCCTGATGGGCAACACGATATCGCGGTATTAAAGGTGCATAGCTTTATGGTTCCTACGATTGGCTTTTACCGGGAAGCATTCAGGATGCTTGACTCTCTCAACACCCAACATCTGATATTGGATCTGAGAGACAACCTGGGTGGAGCGGCGCTGCTGGCCTCTGAGTTGTACAGTTACCTGAGTGACTCCACCTTCCGGTTTATAGAACGACCCATTGTTAACTCCTGGTTTCGGCTGTTTTACCCTCCGAACCACACCCTTGCCCGGCATGTGTTGACCACAGTACTGCTCCCCTTCGTTGTGTCTGTTTACACTCCGATACAGCGTTTGGAGGGGGGTGGTTTTTCGCACAATGCGATGGAGGCCCGCAGGCGCGCTATGAGTCCCAACCGTTTTCGTGGGAGTGTCTCGTTGTTGGTAAACAGTGGCACCTATTCGGCGGCGGCAGTGATTGCTGCCAACCTGAAGCATGCCGGCAACGTATTGGTGGTGGGTGAAGAGACCGGTGGTGCCTCTGAGGGGACAGTTGCCATGCGGATGAGTACCAAGCGTCTTCCTGCATCGGGGTTTTGGCTCAGGTATGGTCTGGGGTTCATACAGCCCTACTACCAAGGGGGAAAACCGGGGCACGGCGTCATCCCCGATCTCATTGTGCAGCCTACACTCAACGACTACATCGAAGAGCACGACCCACAACTGCACACGCTGATGGAGTTACTCAACTCTCTGCAAAGAGAGCCATAACACCTGAGCCCTAGGTTCTGGTTCCTGTACCCCGGCGTATGGCGTGGCTCCCATACTTCCGGCGTATCTTGTCCAACGCCTGATACAAACTGATCATCTCCGGGGTGTCTTCAAAGAGGCTAAGCTGCTGCGATCCCCCTACCAGCTCGCTGAACCTGACCCCCACCAGCCTGATCAGCATCCGCCGCTCATACAACTTCCGGAACAGCCCGTGCACCAAAGGGATCATCACATGATCAAAGGCGGTATAAGGGATCCTTTTCTGCAACGAGTGGGTATCGAAATTGGCATAACGGATCTTTACCGTGATGCATCCGGAGAGCTTCCCCTGATTGCGCAACTGGTAGGCGAGCTGCTCCACCATGGAAACCAACGTCTGTTCAATGGCAACCACGTCAATGGTATCACTCTCAAAGGTGGTCTCTTTGCTCATCGATTTCTGCTCACTGTAGGGGACCACCGGGGTGTGGTCGATGCCGTTGGCCCGTTTCCAGAGGGTCTCACCGTTCTTGCCCAACACCTGCCCCACCATCTCGCGGGGGATGGACCCCAGGGTGCCTATGGTGGCCACCCCCATAGAACGAAGCAGCGTAGCCGTCTTCTCCCCAATCATGGGCATCCGCCTGATAGGCAAAGGGAACAGAAAACCACGCACCAAAGGGGAAGGAACCTCACACTCACCATTCGGCTTCGCCTCACCCGTGGCAATCTTCGAAACCGTCTTGTTCACCGACAAACCCCATGAAACAGGTAAACCGGTCTCACGAATGATCCGCTGACGCAACTCCTGCGACCACTTCAACGACCCGAAAAAACGATCCATGCCCGTGATGTCCAGATAGTGCTCATCAACAGATGCCTTCTCATACAACGGCGCCGAACCCGCAATGATCTCCGTAACCATACGGGAGTAATGGCTGTACAAACCCATATCGCCACGAATAAACACCGCATCACTACACAACATCCGCGCAAGCTTCATCGGCATCGCTGAATGTACACCAAACCGACGCGCCTCATAGCTGCAACCCGCCACCACACCACGGTCTGATAAACCCCCAATGATCACAGGCTTCCCGTTCAAGCGGCGGTTGACCAACCGCTCTACCGATACAAAAAAAGTGTCAAGATCCAGGTGGAGAATTGTCTTTGTGTACATGTTGAAGGGGTTGAGGGGGTTTAGATTGTTTAGACTGTTTAGATTGTTGAAAACTTTTGGTTAATTTTTAATCACTTTTTTGCCGACAAATTAATCAATTGTTTTATCTTTGTCAAGAAAAGTTGAGAGAGTTGAGGGAGTTTAGAAAGTTTAGTTTAGTATAAACGAATAAGGAGTGATTGTATGGAGACAAGGCGCTATGCTTTTGAGAGGCTGCATGTTTGGGAGGACATCCGAAGCATGGTAAAAGATATTTATAAGATAACGGCCTCTTTTCCTGACCAGGAGAAGTATGGTCTTGTGATCCAGATCCGCAGGGCAGCAATTTCCATCGGTTCAAATCTGGCAGAAGGATCATCCAGAACCAGCTTCAAAGACCAGGCTCACTTTTATCACTTTGCCTATTCAAGTCTGATGGAAGTTTTAAGCCAACTGATTGTCTGTCATGATCTTGAATTCATCCAGCAGGATCAGTATAAAAAAATCCGGGAGCAAATCGAAGTCATTTCATTCAAACTAAACTCCCTCCGTAAATCCACCCTCAAACGCCTCCACAACCCCTAAACACCCTAAACATCCTAAACCCCCTCAACATCCTAAACCCCCTCAACATCCTAAACCCCCTAAACATCCTAAACCCCC
>SKPS01000235.1 GCA_007119395.1 Lentimicrobiaceae bacterium | reverse complement strand
GGGTTGATTGAAGTGCAGTACGACAACAGCCGTATCGGTGCTTTCAGCAAGTCGATCACCGTAACAACGAATACCGACCCGCAAAGCCATCGACTGATTATCAAGGGGAATGTGGTGCGCGAAGACCATGGAACTCCGGTGAACCCGGTAAACCCCTCCGCCCCCACCAACAGGTGAGAAACCAACGGAGCTCCTGAAAAGGGATTGTCATGAAGCCGGCCCGCTGCATGATGCAGTGAACCTGTATCAGGGCAACACTTACACCCGGTCTATCATCTTGGAATCAACAACACCCGCTTTGAAAAACGAGGCGGTGAAATCCTCGGCCACTTTGCGGTCAAACACTTTGCAAGAGAAGATATTCACGTAGACCGCACGCAACCTGTCGAGGGTGTGCACCACGATGTTACTGGTTCTGATAAACTGCACGGCAGAGATCCCGCTCATGTGCAACTCTTCACCATACTCAATCCAAAACATCGGATCACCATGCCTGGTCATATCAATCAAATCACACAACTCAATAAAGTAACGGGAAATATGCTCCTCGGTGAAGAGTGTTTCATCACACTCATGCATATCAATCAACAATTCTACGCCAAACGGTTTTATCATCTCTTCTTCTTTTTATTGGTTTTACAGATGGTCTTCTCTACAGGTATTGTACACCGTAAGTTTTTACCATGAACAAGCTGTATTTTCTGTTGAAGTGGTTATATCACAATGAATATCAATGGTTCTTCTCAGCTTTTCACGATAAAGAATCCACCAAAAGTAGCAAGAACTCCTAGCACTACACTGGCGAGCACATAGGCGATGGCGAATGAGTAGAGGCCTGATCTGAGCAATCCCATGGTTTGCAATGAGAAGGCTGAGAATGTGGTAAATCCACCCAGTACACCGATGGCGATAAAAATTCTCCATTCAGAGGGGATGCCCACTTTTTCCACGAAGCCGTAGAGCAATCCTATCAGAAAACAGCCTATGACATTCACTGCCAGAGTACCGACAGGGAATGGCGTATCAAAACGTTGCAATGAGACCATGGTCATCAGGTAGCGAAGTACCCCTCCGATGAAACTTCCGAGGCCAACCATAAGGAGTGTTTTCATGGGCGTTTGGGTTGAGTGTTAAAGCCTGTTTGTTTCGCGGCACAAAAATAGTCAATCGTTGGCAATTGGTCTAATTCAAAAAAAATCACAAACTTTGCCACGACAATTTCATGATATATTCATCAACATAAAACATTAGCAATATGCCGACCATATCTAAGAAGGGGCAGATGATGCCTGAGTCACCGATTCGCAAGCTGGTTCCTTATGCCGAGATGGCGAAGAGCCGTGGCACCAAAGTGTACCATTTGAACATTGGACAGCCTGACATTGAGACGCCTTCGGTGGCGTTGGATGCAGTGCGTAATTTCGACCAGAAGGTAGTGGAGTACAGTCATTCAGCGGGTATTTTATCGTACCGCCAGAAACTGGCGTCGTATTACCACAGTGTAGGAATCGAAGTTACACCCGATGAGATCATCGTGGGTGCGGGTGCCTCGGAGGCGATCCTGTTTACCATGCAGAGCTGTCTCGATCCGGGCGACGAGATTATCATCCCCGAGCCGTTTTACGCCAACTACATTGGCTTTGCCGTAAACTCCGGTGTAGAGATCGTTCCGATCCCTTCATCGATAGAGAGTGGTTTTGCCCTGCCTCCTATCGCCGATTTCGAGAAGGCCATTTCACCACGCACCAAAGCGATCATGATCTGCAATCCCAACAATCCGACCGGCTATCTGTATAGTCGTGAGGAGCTCGAGGTGCTGCGTAAGCTGGTGCTGAAGTACGACCTTTACCTGTTTGCCGACGAGGTGTATCGTGAGTTCACTTACGATGGGCTGAAACATGAGAGTGTGATGCACCTGGAGGGTTTGGAGGAGCATATCGTGATGATTGACTCGGTGTCAAAGCGCTATTCAGCGTGTGGAGTGCGTATCGGCAACCTGGTAACGAAGAACAAAGCGGTACTGGCTACAGCATTGAAGTTTGCCCAGGCGCGTCTCAGTCCGCCCACATTCGGACAGGTGGCTGCAGAGGCAGCAGTAGATACCCCCTCCTCCTATTTCGACATGGTGATGGATGAGTACCTGGCACGCCGCGACCTGGTGGTGAAAGAGATCAACAGCATGGAAGGCGCTTTCTGCCCGGTGCCCAAAGGGGCGTTCTACGTAACAGCCAAGCTGCCCATCGACAATGCCGACAAATACTGCCAGTGGCTGCTGGAGGAGTTCAACCACAACAACCAAACGGTGATGCTGGCACCCGCTACAGGGTTTTATACTACGCCGGGCAAAGGGCACAACGAAGTGCGTATCAGCTATGTGCTTAATGTGAACGACCTGAAGAACGCCATGGATACCCTCGCCGCATCACTCAAAGTGTACCCGGGCAGGGTGGTATAGGAACGGTTAACGGTGAACGGTAAACGGTTGACGGTGAACGGTGAACGGTAAACGATGAAGGGTGCACGATGTGTACATGGACCCGGGACCCGGAGCTCTGAACCGGATCGATTGCTGCTGGCGTGTACTGAACCCGTAAGCTATTTGCTCAGGTAGAAGAGAAACTCCGTCCCTCCTTCGTGCGGAGTTTTTACTGAGATATCCCCTTTATGGAACTGCACGGCATTCTTTACGATGGCCAGACCCAACCCTGTACCGCCATTGTTGCGTGCCCTGCCGGTATCCACCCGGTAAAACCGCTCGAAGATGCGGGCATGATGCTCCTCTGGAATGCCGGGGCCGTTGTCGTGGAAGGAGATGTACACCTTGTCATTGTCATGCAGATACTCACGGATGGTGATGCGGATGTTCTCACCACCGTAATAGAGCGAGTTCTCCAGCAGGTTTTGGAAGACAGAGTAAAGCAGCGCCACATTGCCATTCACCACCACTGAATCATCCATTTGCGATTGCACCATGGCGTTGAGCGCATTAATGCGGTGATGCATATTTTCGATCACATCGTGAATCACCGTATTGAGCGTCACCGGCTCCTTTTCAAACTGTGCAGAAGCCTCTTCAATCCTGTTGAGCAACGAGATGTCCCTGATCATCTCAGACAACCGGTCAATCTGACCTGCCGCCCGCCGGATGAAATGACGCTGCTTCTCCTCACCCAGGTCAGGATTCTCCAGCAACGTCTCCAGGTAACCCTTCACCGAACTCACCGGAGTGCGCAACTCATGGGCTATGTTTGAGGTCATCTGCTGCTTTAAAATACGCTGCTGCACATTGCGCGTTACATCCGTGAGCGAGATCTCATAGCTGTTGTCGTGAAACAGAATGCACTGCACATCAAAATAGCGCATGTTCTTCGAAATAGAGAAACGTTTCACAGGGAGCTCGCCGGGCACATCACCCTTCTTGTGGGCGTGGCGTGCAAAAAACTCCCGGGCCGGCTCAAACTCCGGCATATCCAGACACTGGCACACATCTCCCACCGGCGTGTCTGTGATCAGGTTAAGGAACTGAACAAAATGGTTGTTGGCCAAAATCTTTTCGTTGTGTTTGGTAAACACCGCTACCCCTACCTGCGAGAGCTGCAGGTGCTGTAT
>SKPS01000130.1 GCA_007119395.1 Lentimicrobiaceae bacterium | reverse complement strand
TTTGCCGGTTTTTGGTGTGTGTAAAGTATGATATCATGTATAAGCCGAAAACATGGTGATCGGTGATTGATCTTTTGATATTTGTATTATCTTTGCTAAAACGATTCAGATGAATTCAGCAATTGAGACCACTATCATTGATATCCTCAAGGATTATGATCCTTTGAAGATAGCCATCTTCGGTTCATTTGCACGCAATGAACAGAGCCAGGATAGTGACATTGATATTCTTGTTGAATTCGGAACAACCCTCACATTGCTTCAACTGGCAAACATCGAGAGGAAGCTCTCTCAGAAATTGGGGTTCAGGGTGGACCTGGTTACACCCGGAGCCATTAAACATCCCATCATTAAAAACAGCATAAACAAGGATTTGAAAATCATTTATCAATGACAGACAGGGACCGTTTATACCTTGAACATATCCTGGATGCAACTTTCAGAATTCAACAATTTGTTGAAGGGATAGACAAGGAAGACTTTGAATCCAACAGATTGATACAGGATGCAGTGATCCGAAACTTTTTAGGTCATAGGTGAAGCGACCAAGAGGTTGTCATCATCATTCACCGGATCTCACTCTGAACTGCCCTGGCAGGATATGGCAGGCATGCGCGATAGGCTGATACATCACTACCTTGATGTTGATCTGGACGTAGTATGGATAACCATTAAAAAGGACCTGCCTGTTTTACAACAAGCTACTGAAAAGATCTTGGGGTGAGAGGCGAAATCTAAGAGGAGACCAGTACTCCATCAACTCGAAGCACCCTCAACTATTCAAAATAAAAATAGTTTAGTGAGTTGAGGGTGTTGAGAGAGTTTAGGTTATTGTTGGCAACGGGCATTGTTGGCAACGGACCACCCCTAAACTACCTAAACAGCCTAAACCCACTAAACTAAACTAAACAAGCCACCGATGCACGGATGTGTGCTTCACGGGAACGAGGCTCTTTGTGTTGATGCAGAAAGTTGTCACGTTGATGAAACGTTGCGACGGTGCTACGACAGGGTGGATCCATCGGTGCATCCGTGGCTTTTTGAGAGCTGAGATGGTTTAGGGGATGTGGAGATTCAGTATCTTTGCGGGATGAAGAAGACCATAGATACAGAGCGGATTCCGGTGAAGATGTGGTTGGATGACATTGAGCCGGGGGCGTTGAAGCAGGTGAAGAACGTTGCCAATCTCCCTTTTGCTTTTCACCATGTGGCGGTGATGCCGGATGCGCACCAGGGTTACGGCATGCCGATCGGCGGGGTATTGGCTACGCATAATACAGTGATTCCGAATGCTGTAGGCGTAGACATTGGCTGTGGAATGTGTGCCATGCGCACCTCCATAACCGATCGGGGCGATTTGGATCTGAAGCGTATCACCACGTTGATCAGGGAGGAAATCCCACTGGGCTTTAAGCACCACAGCAAGCCGCAGCCGGAGGATTTGATGCCTGTGGGTTATGACATGGAGCGCATGCCTGTGGTTCGTCGTGAGTACGGTTCCGCGTTACGGCAACTGGGTACTTTGGGTGGAGGCAACCACTTCATAGAGATCCAGCATGGCAGCGACGGGCATGTGTGGGTAATGATCCATTCGGGCTCACGTAACCTGGGGAAGCAGGTAGCAGATCATTACAACCGTCTGGCCAAAAAGCTCAATGCACAGTGGAGCCGGGTGGTGGATCCCAAGGCTGACCTTGCCTGGCTCCCTGCCGACAGAGAGGAGGCGGTTCGCTATATGGAAGAGATGAACTACTGTATCGATTTTGCCCTGGCAAACCGAAAGCAGATGATGCAAGTGGTGAGAGAGATCATTGAACAGGTAGCTGATGGGGGTGTCACCTTTGATCCCCTGATCAACATTGCCCACAACTACGCGGCATTGGAACACCATTACGGCGTGGAGGTGATTGTTCACCGCAAGGGTGCCACTTCTGCCCGTGAAGGGGAGCAAGGGATCATACCCGGATCACAGGGGAGTGCATCCTATATTGTGGAGGGGAGAGGCAATCCCGAATCGTTTATGTCGTGTTCTCATGGTGCGGGGCGCAAGATGGGCAGAAAGCAGGCGCAGCGAGAGCTGAACTTCCATAACGAAGTAGCCCGTTTGAACGCACAGGGGATCCTGCATGGCATCAGAAGCCACCGGGATCTTGATGAAGCAGCAGGAGCCTACAAAGACATCTCTGTGGTGATGGAGAACCAGACCGATCTGGTGAACATCGTCACCGAACTGAAACCGCTGGCGGTGGTCAAAGGGTAACATCCCTGCCCCTTACATCACGTTTGAATTTTGGCGTATGTGCGGCACGACAGATTTGGTCACAACACCACCGTGCCAACTCATGGCATCCGGGGTTTTGCATCATTTATCAACATAAAAAGAAAAACCAGAAGGAAACAGGGCGCTGGGTACGTTAAAACCGGCCGCACTGTCTGGGTCGGCGCTGTTTACGGGAATAGGGCGATCTGCTCCCGGGGGTTCCGCCCGCTTCAATACGGAAGATAAAAGAGAGTGACAGAGTGTAGTATCCATCGGGGAAATGGTTGTATGGTGACCTCACCGTAAGGTAGGCATCGTGAAATCCCACGCCGTGGTCAATATAATCGGTGGTGGTAATGGTATATCGACCTGCAATGTACATCCCCATGTTTCTGTTGAACATCACGCGCAGTCCCACTTCCAGGGGGAATTTTCCGGCAACATTTGGGTACAGGCCAAGGGTATCGATGTAGGTTTCAAAAACGCCATCACGTTCTACCACGGGGGGATCAAACTCACTTCTAACCCCTTCCGGCACCATCCGTACTGTTCCATCTTCCCAAAAATGGTAACGCTGCCCCTGTGCATCATACAGGTCGGCATAGGTTTTAAAATGAATCAATCCTGCACCAACACCCAGGAAAGGGCGTACCTGAATCTTGCTGCGACAATCGGTCAGGTCAGGAAAGAGGAACATACCGAGGATCTCTCCTGTAAAGATATTGGTATGGTGATCAAAGTAGGAGAAGCGTCCGGTGAATCTTTCGCGCAGCGTCCCTTTTGTTATGGCAGAGCGCAATACGAGGTTCCTTGGAAATTTGTACTCGGCCAACAGAGAGCCTCCACTTGTAAGCACACCTATCTGTTTGCTGCCGTAGTCACCATCCATTTTGAGAAGAGCAACTCCACCACCGGCAAACAAGCCGGGAACATTCTGTGGCGAACTCCAGTTGCCTCCTGATCTCCCTCCCCGCTGAGCGCATACATCCGATACACCCACTGACAAGAGGAAGTAACTTAGGGTAAAATATTTTACATATTTCGACATTGCTATAAGCATTGTTTCTCAGCGAAATGCATGACCAACCACCTGGCATGCGTAAAGTTTTTTAGTATGATTACAAGGCAAAAGTAAGATATTTTCCCTCTGAATCCAAATATTTTTTTGTTAATAACATTATTTATTTTACCTGATTCTAAAAAACCCTTGAAAACACAGGGTTGTACGAATCTTGATCGGGTTATGTTTTTGTACGGAGGTGCACCCATAAGGTTACAATGGGGCGATCGCCTCATATAAATCACACAGCAATGCATCCTTCTGAGCCGCGTAGCCCGAGGGATGCATTCAATATGAAGAAAGGCAAG
>SKPS01000218.1 GCA_007119395.1 Lentimicrobiaceae bacterium | reverse complement strand
TGTCGTTAAGATTGGCAGTAAAGGTCAACGTAATACTGGTTTGCGACATGAGACTGCCTGCCCATGTCATCTGCATCAAAATAAATAAAAACAAAGTAATTGTGCGCATAATGATAATTTATTTGGTTAGATTACCCTTAGAGTAGAGTAAAAAAACGGGCGAAAGTTAAGTCTGATTCTGTTTTTCAAAATATCAATCCATTATAATTTAGCATTAAAGCATTCAACAGCATTATAGAGCCCCTACCCTTTAGAACCTTCCAGCAAACCTGATACTCAGGTGCCTGTGCGGTCTGATATCGCCCGGGCGACCCATGTATTCAGTATTGGTGAGGTTTCTTAAGGCAACTGATACCTTGTAATGTTTGTTCAGACGGTATTCAATGGTCGCATCTATTGTGGCGTAGCTTTGGTTGTGTGAAAGCCAATAATCATAAAAGCCCGGCAAAAGATCTTCACGGGTTGTGGGATCAAGGAACACCTGATCGATGTCTAAGATGGGTGATCGTACGGAAGCGTGGATGCTGAGGTCAATCTGTTTGTAGCTGGAAGTAAGGTTAAAGGTGAACGAATGTTTTCTGCGGAATTTCAGGTATTGACCGGTATTTTCTCCTGTCATGGGGTTGAATTCAACGGGGTGCATCCACACATAACCACCAGCCAGTGTGTGGTTTATCTCTCCTGTTGGCATTTGTAACATCCATTCAATTTCAGCGCCATACACCCTGGAGTGCTCAATGTTGGTGGCCCTGAAACCGAAGCCTGCACCGGGATAGATTCCGAAGAGAAATTCAATCATATCGGTGTTTTGAGAGTAGAAGAGTGCCAGGTCCACCACACCTTGCACCCGTTTCCCTCCTACACCTTGTTTCACACCCAGTTCTGTGCTCCATCCCGCTTCGGGTTTAATATTGGGATTGGGTAGGATTTGCACAGCCCCCAACGTGGTGGCTGCATATTTTTCAGCGATGGATGGGTAGCGGTATCCTTGTCCGAAGGAGGCTCTCAGAAAGGTGACATCGGCAGCTCGGTAGTTAACTCCGGTGCGGAACAGCGGCACCATTCTGTCGAATGTTCCGTTGAGGCTGTTCCCTTCTATGCGCGTGCCGGCCACCCACTTCAACCTTGGCACGGGTGCATACTCTGTTTGCACATAGGCACCACCGTTCCACCCTGTGTGGTCTCCATAGAATGCAGATTGCACAACGGAGGCTTGTTGCGATGCACCAGCATGGAGGCTGAGCTGTGGTGAAGCGGTGTAGGTGAACTGGTATTCGTTGTACCACGAGCCTGCGTCGCTGTTGTTGGCACCGCCTTCGGGGAAATCGTTGCGTGTGAGTTGCAGCCGGTTGCGCAATGCATGATTAATCCGTGCATTGCGACGCCATGTTACCACAGGATCAAGGGTAAGATAAGTGCCATGGAGCATCTGCGCTGTAGCAGGGTCTTGCTTCAAAGCACCTTTAGTACCATCTTCCCAGAGGATAAATTCACGCTTTCTGTTGTGCATGGCATGCAATGAGAAACCATAGACCAGTCCCTTGACCTTTTGGTTGTGTTTTCGCACCATCAGGTTAAAGCGACCATAGTGGTCGTCGTTGAGTCTTCTGTAACCATTGTTGAAATGGAGCAGGAGCCCGGTGCCCACTTCTGTGTTTCCGTATCTTTGGAGGTGTGATGCCGACACGGTGGTGAACGCCCTGGGGCTGTCCCACCATTTCCATGCCGCCCTGCGAGGCTGGCCGAAGATGCCTGTTTCTGTGTAGAAACCTGTTACACCATCTGTTGTCGCTTCAGCAGTTCTGAAGTGGATCAGTCCGTTCAGGGCGGAGGATCCATACATAACGGATGCGGCCCCTTTGATGATTTCAATTTGCGACAGGTTTTCGAGTGGCAGGGCGCTCCACCTGACGTGGCCTGCGTCGGCTGACAGCATTGGGAGGCCATCAATCAGCACCATCACTCTGCTTCCGGCGCCATAGCTATAGCCACTCCCTCCCCGTATGGAGGCTTGTCCGTCGAGCACTTCTACGCCGGGCGCACGACTCAGCAGCTCCTGCCCATCGGTAATGTGTGTGGCGGCAATGCTTTCCGGACGGATAAGGCTCATAGAGACCGTGAGGTCAGCCACCCTTTGTGGCACGCGGCCGGCACTGACAACCACACGCTCCATCTCTGTCGCCGTGGGGAAAAGGAGGATGTTCACCACCACTGTCTCCCCTTCAGACACCCTGAGGGTTATCACCTCTTCCCGGTATCCCACAAACCGGCATGTCAACCTGATATCACCCGGAGGAACAGCCATACGGTAACGGCCATCACCACTGGTAAAAGCGCCTTGCCCCTCTGAATACATCACAGCGGCACCGGGCAATACCAACCCGGATTTTCCATCAGAGACCACCCCCTCAATCCATGAAGTTTGTTGTGTTAGTGCCCATACCGGAAGCAAAAGAAAAGCAATCGGCAACACATAACACCTCCACAACCGCTGGTTGAGAAAGCTGTGCATTACTTCTTCCTGAAAGTCATCCGAATGTCAATAATGACCCCAGGATTGTTCATGTCAGGAAACGCTGTGGTGATTTTCAGCGATAACTCATTCAGCTCAACAATGGCTGCTACAATAGGTATGGGCAGCTCATTGGTGTTGATGGTGATCTCCTGATTGTCATCAGAGAGAGACCATGACCCGGTGTATTCACCAAAATTGCCGGTGCCGTCGGCACGAAACTGCACATCCCCGTTAAAGTTATGCAACAATTGCCCCTCCCCTCCGGCATCTTCGCCGTCGGCAAGCAAACTGTCAGATACCCAAGTGTGGGCAGTGAGCAAATCAAAGGGTGTTGCCTCCCCGTTGTCGTCGTCTTTTGAGCAAGCGAAAAGGATTACGCCCGCCAATACGATGAATGTAAACATCAATCGTTTCATGATGTGTCTGTTTTGGTTTCTTTAGGTCAAAGACTTTACAACAAAGATAAAGCATTCTTTGTTCTGTGCAATCATTCCTGAAAAAATATGTATCTTGCACGCATTGTTTCACAGCCTGCGGTGGATGCTTGATATCCCCTTGCTTGTTGTCGCTTATGTAATTTGCAAAGAATGATCTAAACACACCCACAAATTCAACAAAGATTATGAAAATAAAAAAGCTGTTTAAAGTGTTGTTGGTCACCTTGCCGGTGGTTGTTCCGTGTGCTTTAATGAACCAGGAGTCGGATGCGGGGATGGACCTGACGGATGCCGGGTTTCGCAAGGCTACCTGGGAGGCGTTGGATGAGAATGCGATACGTATAATTGGCAAGGAGTGGATGTTGGTTGGAGCGGGCAATGTGGAGCAGGGGTTCAACATGATGACTGCGAGCTGGGGTGGTTTGGGTTGGCTGTGGGAGAAGCCGGTGAGCTTTATTTTTGTGAGGCCGCAGCGTTATACTCATCAGTTCACAGAGCGGGAGGAGTACTATACCCTCACTTTTTATGACGAAAAGTACAGGGATGTGTTGCGTAAGATGGGCACCGTATCAGGGCGTGATTTTGACAAGATCAACCAATCGGGCCTTACCCCTTTCACCACAGAAAACGGCAGCATTGGATTCAGGGAGGCGCGACTTATCTTAGAGTGCAGGAAGTTGTATGCCGATAAGATTGCGGAAAAGGC
>SKPS01000032.1 GCA_007119395.1 Lentimicrobiaceae bacterium | reverse complement strand
GGATGCAAAAATAGTGACTTTTCTCCAAAATCTCGGTAAAAACATGTAGGTTTGCTTCGAAAAAACGGAACGATGCGATTGAACGAACCCCGGGTTGCTGATCCTTTTACTATGTGGTTGCTGGTGGCATGCATTGTACTTACGGTACCAGCTTTTATGCTAAACCTGGGTGTGATGCCGTATAATTCTGATGAGCCGACACGCGCTATCGTAACGATGGAGATGATACACAGCGGCAACTATATCACACCAACCCTGACGGGTGAGTATTACTACAACAAGCCACCTTTGTACAACTGGATCCTGGTGCCCTTTCTTGCACCCTCCGGTGGCGCCACCGAGTGGTGCCTTCGGCTACCTATGCTAATCTCTCTCTATGGCCTGGCCTTATCGGTGTTTCTGTTTACACGTCGTTGGTTTGGAAGCTACAGAGGTGTATTGGCTGCATTGCTCTTTATGACATGCGGTCGTGTGCTCTTCTGGGATTCTCTTCTGGGGTTGATTGATATGCTCTACTCATGGGTCACCTTTCTGGGCTTCGTGGTGGTAATCAATGGTGTGGTTGAAAAACAATGGCGAAAGATGTTCCTCCTCTCCTACTTCCTGGCAGCAGCAGGATTTATGCTAAAAGGGATGCCAACCGTTGTTTTTCAAGGCTTTACTCTGATCACAGTGTTGTTGGCCACACGCAACTTCAGAAAATTCTGGTCGCCATGGCACGGTGCCGGTATCGCATTGTTTGTGTTGGTTACTGGTGCCTACCTGTTGGCATACAGCCGTGAAAACTCGCTGCAACAGTACATTGAAATCCTCTGGGACCAGTCGAGCCAACGCACTGCGGTAAGAAAAGGGTTTGTTGATTCACTGCAACACCTGGTGCTGTTTCATCCCAGCATGATATACCACTTCCTCCCCTGGTCACTGGGTGCTTTGTTACTGTTCTCAGAAAGCAACCGCCGGAAGGTTTCCGGCTGGTTCAGGATTACAGGATCACAACCGGAAAACCACGAATCAAACCGCCAGCACCTGGTGCTACGGCTTGTGGTGCTTGTCTTTTGTGCGAATGTGCTGGTATATTGGTTCTCACCCGCAACCATACCCAGGTATGTGTTAATGCTGGCTCCCCTGACCTTTATTCCGGCACTGATGCTTGTTCAGAAACCCAAACACCTGTACATCATTATCCCATCCGTCGTGATCTTCTTGCTGGTGCTACGAATCGCTGTAAACCTGTTTTATGTGCCGGTAAGGGCTGAAAGGATCGCAGAGCAACGACAAAAACAAGATGCCATACGCATTGCAGAGAGGGTGGGTGACAACCCGTTGCACATTGTTGGAAAAAGCTGGATTGATCATGTTACCATTATATATATCATGACTGAAAGAGGGACGCCGTTGAAACAGGATTTTGGCATTTACTCAACCGAGAGGATGTATCTGGCCGATGAGCGGCGGTTTGAGGCGATGAAGAGGCTTGGGAAGTATGAGGTGTTACCGGTAGATACTACCTTTATCCGTCATGGCAACGAAACGGTGTACCTGTTTGGCATCGAAAAAAAGGAGGATACAGATGGACAACCACGAATGTGAGCTCAGTGTGGTATTGGTTGCTTACAATGAGGAGTCGAATGGTGTTGAGTTGATCAGGCGTATCCATGAGGTTCTTGAGGGTGTTGACTATGAGATTGTATTTGTTGATGACGGATCTACTGACAACACGTTGAAGGAGGTGATTTCTGTGGATCACAGCCGGTTAAAGGTGATCGAGTTGCAGCGCAACTTTGGGCAGAGTGCGGCATTGGCAGCGGGAATTCATCATGCTCGTGGCACCCATATTGTGACCATGGATGCAGACTTGCAAAACGATCCGGATGACATCCTGCCCATGCTCCATGTAGCCCGTTCGGGCGACTGGGATCTGGTGGCCGGCATCAGAAAAAAACGCCACGACGGTTTTTTGTTGCGCAAGCTACCCAGCCTGATTGCCAACTCACTGATCAGACGATCAACCGGTATCAAGATCAAAGACTATGGATGCACCCTGAAGGTGTTTAAGAGAGAGCTGGCGCAAAACCTGGCCATTTATGGCGAATTGCACCGCTTTATCCCTGTACTGGCCAGCTTTGAAGGGGCAACCATTACACAGATGGAGGTAAAACACCACCCCAGAACGCATGGGCGTTCGAAATATGGTCTGAGCAGAAGCTTTAAGGTGCTGAGTGACGTGTTGCTGCTCATATTCTTCAGAAAGTACCTTGACAGGCCCATGCATCTGTTCGGACTGATCGGGTTGCTGCTCTTTCTGTCAGGAGCTGCAATACAAGCCTATCTGCTAGGGTTGAAGTTGTTCGGTCACGACATCTGGGGTAGGCCGGTAATGATCCTTGGCTTTATTCTGCTGGTGCTTGGCATTCAGTTTATCACTACGGGTGTGATGGCTGAGCTGCTTATGCGAACCTATTATGAGTCGCAGAACAAAAAACCGTATAAAGTGAGAAAAATTCATGGCTGAGGAGCAGATCGCCAGGCATAGCACCTTAGCCTCATCGGGCGGCAGCCACAACAGAGCCGGTATGGCGAAAAAAGTAGTGCTTTTCATCGGTAAACTGCTGGTTTCAGCGGCTATGCTGTGGTTTGTGTTCTCGCGCATTGGGCTGGATCAAATCACCACTCTTCTGTCAAATGCTTTGTGGTATTGGCTCCTGGCAGCAACCGCACTTTTCGCACTTTCAAAATGGGTTTCAGCCATCAGATTGAACCATTTTTTCCGCGCAGCCGGATTGCATCTTCCGACACGTATCAACCTGAAACTGTACCTGCTCGGCATGTTCTACAACCTGTTTTTGCCCGGAGGGATCAGTGGTGATGCTTACAAAGTGATTCTACTTCGCCAGCACAAAGGGACTACCCTCAAGAACCTGATTACAGCCACATTGCTGGATCGCGTAACCGGATTAGTGGCATTGGTAATGATCACCCTGCTATTGGTGTTGCTGCTGCCCATTCCGGTCCATCTCAGGGTGATGGCAGCCCTGTGCATCCCGTTGATTCCAACGATAGCCAGGTGGGCGCTTAACCGGTACTTCAAGTTATATACGTCCCTGTTTCTACGCACCAATGTGCAATCAGCGGCTGTACAAATACTGCAGCTTCTGGCTGCCGTTTGTATTCTGAAAGCACTCCATTTCGATGGTGATTTTGCGATACTGCTTGCCCTGTTTCTGGTATCGTCTGTGATGGCCGTGATTCCCATTAGCTTCGGTGGTGCCGGTGCCAGGGAGTTCACCTTTGCAGTGGCTGCCACCTGGCTCACCCTGCCCGATACCGCAAAAGAATTAGCCATAACACTGGGACTGCTCTTCTACCTCATCACGGCTGCCGTTTCCCTGACAGGGGTGGTATTCCTGTTCCGACCCATCAAAATACCCGAAAATCAACCCATATCATCCTAAGAAAACAGAGAAAGAAACAGAATGATCCGTTTTATCGTCATCTTGTCAAAGCACACCCATTTCGGACTTCAGTTTATCCCATGTTTGGCTGAGTTTGAAAAAGATTTCGTCTATATAAAAAATCGTTTCAGCAGTGAGGACAACAGCGACACGACGGATCATCTTACCACGCTTGAGCAGCAAATTGTGTCAATGTGTAACCGTTACAGCAACCGGGAGT
>SKPS01000194.1 GCA_007119395.1 Lentimicrobiaceae bacterium | reverse complement strand
CAAAAGCCATTTTCAACTGAGATTTCAATATGACCTGATCCAGTCGTATCATACTTATGATGGAGGTTTTCCTAACGGATGGGGTCCTTGGTCAACCATCACCTCTGAGCGATTGTTTGCCTTGGGGGTTGGGGGTAACTACAGGTGGTGCTCGCGAAAACCGGAGGGGTTGTTCAAAGGGGTAGGCTACAGTATAGCCCTGAAGGCCGGGGCCACCTTTTCAGAGAGTCACCGTGAGCAACAATCGATCTATTACGATCTCTCTGCCAGGTTTTACCCGAAAAGAAACTGCTACTTCGCTGTCGGCTTTAACCATGACCTCTTTGCTGATCGTATGAGATTGGTAAGTCGCAAAGAGCACCTGGAGACGATATACTTCTCCTTTGGCATCGAATTTTAGGCTCTCGTGATTGTCAATTACGAATTACAAATTACAAATTACGGGACCGACTTCCTGTTTTTTAGGGTAATCTGAATTTTGCCGATGATTTTACAGATCTCTTCAACATCGGACAATAGGCTATCACCTTCGTTTTTGGTGATGTAGTGGGTCACGATGAGTAGCTTTATCCAGTATCTCGTTTCGCGCGCCTCCTTATAAGCAATGCTGATTTTTGATGCGAAATCTTTGTCTGATTGCGCTCCGATCGACTCCTCAATATTTGCACCGATGGAAGTTCCGGAACGCAGCAGTTGTTTCGATAACACAAACTCCTTCTTGGTCTCGGTTAAATGCTTATATACGTTAACAACCCTGATCGCAAAACCGAAAGTCTTTTGCTGAATAATATTGTTACTCTTCATGACTTATCCCTCACGTCGAATTTGTTAAATCTTTCAGCAGTATCCCTGGCCATCGTAAGATCTGTGCTACTTGTGTTCGTATTAGATTCCGTAATTCGTAATTTGTAATTCGTAATTTGTAATTCGTAATTGTTCCTACGGTTTGGAATCAATCACCCGGAACTGATCCCCTGTTTCCTCGATGATCATTCGCAGGAACTCTTCCGGGTATCCGGGGAACTGCACGTCAGGAGGGATGAAGAGGTGGTTTTCAGGAACCTCCCTGGCCGTTTTGATGTTGCCATCCATGTATTTCATGAAGAGGTACTGGTAAAATTTCTGCCAGTCGTGGGTGATCCGGTCGGCTTGGGTTGTAGAGAAGCGTGTTGCCTCTTTCACTCTGCGGCGGGGGCTCAGCCGTTGCCAGTTTTTGTCGTTTTCAGCCACCATCGCGATAAGGGCTTTCTCCTCTTCGAGCTGCTTCTGCGCTATTTCAGGATGTATGAGGTTGTATCTGGTATATGCGAAGTTACTGATCTGGTTAAACACCCAGAAGGCGGCGTTGTCTGACCACTCCATAATATCGCCATTTCCGGTAGCGAACGTTTCGGGTGCGCGTGTCATGGAGGCGTACATAGGCACATACACGCATGAGGAGGCATCGCCCACACCAAACCAGAGGATTCCCCCAATTTCATTTGGCAGCCATGACCTCGACTGTGACACGAAAGAGAAGGCGGTTTGCTGAGTTGCCGTGGCCCTTTCGTGGCAGTACTGCACACCATCAACCTCCCAAATCAGTGGTCTCCAGCGATAGGGTTTCTGCCAGGGGCCACCACCTATGTCCAGGTGCATGTCGAGCTCAGTACCCTCCAGATGGTCACGCATAAACATCATCATATCGTGCACACTGATTTTGCGGTCAGGCTTTATCCACAGTGGCATACGGTTTACAGCATAGCCATGTTTCCCGTGCCGGATATGCCCTTTGCAATACTCCCAATAGTCTCTGTTGTTTTTGAACTCATTGTTCACCTTATGGAACATGGAATAGACCCTGATTTCACAGAATCGGGCTCCGAAGAAGTCAACAGGTGCATAAGTGTCTGAGAAGCTGAACTCATGGTCAGGGCCATCGAACCACCCCATGGTGCGGGCAAAGGTGATCACATCAGGTGCATTGAACACCGTGGCAGCGGGATCGTCCCATCGGTTGGTGCTTTGGTACTTGAAAGTGGTAATACGCGCCTGGTTGGCATGCCCTGAGACATAACCGTCAGGAATTTTCAAGGCAACCCATACAGCCCCTTTCTCGTGCTCTCCTTTGCCGATCATCTCCATAATCCACACCTCGTTAGGGTCAGCAATAGAGAATGACTCACCGCTGCTGTAGTATCCGTGTTCATCCATCAGTTCGGCAATGATCCGTATCGCTTCCCTCGCTGTTCGTGCACGTTGCAGCGTAACCCACATCAACGCTCCGTAGTCCATAATGGCACCTGGCTGTGATGCCAGCTCCTTACGCCCCCCAAAGGTGGTTTCACCAATCGCCACCTGAAACTCATTTATGTTCCCCGTTACATTATAGGTTTGGCGCACTTGTGGGATCTCGCCAAGCAGCTTACCCGTATCCCATTCGTAAATCTTCAGCATGGTGCCGGGTCTGTGCTTCCGTGCCGGCCAGTGGTATAACTCACCGTACAGGCAATGGGCATCCGCAGCGTAACTGATCATGGTGCTGCCATCAGCAGATGCGCCTTTGGTTATCAAATAGTTAGTGCATCCGGTGACCGGACGAGAAAACAGGAAAAACGGAACCAACAGAATGACCCACTTCAAGATACTTTTTGTCATCATCAAATCGTTTAAGGTGTACAATCCGGGTTTGGCTACCCGACGAATTTTACAACGTCCCCAACAGGTGGCTGGTCGACCTTTTCGACGACAACCGCTCGATAGAGTCGTCAAATATAGCCTATTCTTTTTTTTCAGGCAATCACCGGGAGTGGTTTAACATCATAACCCGAAAAAGAGGCTGGTAGTCAACAGGTGTTTCTCTCCCAGCAGGGCCTCTGGATGGTACAGGTGTGCATCAGCTCCACTGGTGTTGGTGTACTGATATTGCACGATAGCCCAGGCGTTGTAGATCAACTGGTAGCCGGCCGAAACCGAGAATTCACTCCTTCTCCATTGCTCTTCTGAAATAAAGGGCAACCCCCGTCTTCTGCCACCCAACGAGTTGTAATCAGGCCCTTTTCTGGCGTAGTTGAATGACATCTCAGAGCGGAATCGGGCACAGGGCTGGTAGATGAGTGAAACATACGTTTGTTCGGCATTGTCACGAAGGTAATGTCCCAGATTATAACTGTTCGATTCATAGGTGGTTGAAGGCGTGAAGTGTTGATATACAAGCGGGTTCGTGCGGATGTATTCTCCGGTGAGATGAAGGTTGTCAACAGGGAAATTGGAGATTCTGAAACCGGTTTTCAGGCTGATGAAATTTGAGTGTTCATCGGGGTTAAACATATTGGTAGTGGCAATTTCATCAACAAAGAGGGTTGCATACAGGTGTGTGTTTTTTACTCTGCGGGTGCTGAAGCTAAAGAACATTTGCGCGTTTTGTCCGGCGCGGTTGCTGGTTGCATTCAGTGTGTGGTCAATCGATTTAAAGAAGGCGATGGGCAGAAAGTACCCGGGATGAGGGGCCATATCGCCGTAGATGATGGCATTTCCCATTGAGAAATGGGTATGTTTCGACAGGATGAAGGTGAACATATTGGCTGCCATATACTTTTCTCTGTACACATGACGCGGCCTTGTTCCGTAAGCGTTGGTATAGGTGTAGGTTCTGGCGCTGTCGATCATATCTGAGTTGAGCCATGCATGGAAAAAGTT
>SKPS01000197.1 GCA_007119395.1 Lentimicrobiaceae bacterium | reverse complement strand
GTACATCATCGGTGCAAATGTAATAAATTTGTTACAGAGGCTTTGCCACTTCATTTTGACATACGTAGTTGTTTTTAAAACCGATCAGCATCAGTTTCTCAGTTGCTCTGGTGACAGCTGTATAGAGCCATCGCAAATACTCTTTGTCGATTCTCTCCTCGGGCAGCCATCCCTGGTCTATAAACACTTTTTCCCATTGACCTCCTTGTGTTTTATGGCAGGTCATGGCGTATGCAAACTTCACCTGCAAGGCATTGTAATAAGGGTCTTTTGTAAGGGTTCTGCGTTCAGACGGGTTGACTTTGTTGTCGAGGTCCACCTCCTCTCTGACAGCATTGAACAGCTCTTTTCGTTGTGCATCGGTTAGTGAAGCAGCTTCAGCATGAATAGAAGAGAGCAGCAGTTTCACTTCAAAATCGGTTTCGCCGTCATATTCGGGAAATCTGACCATGGCATCGGCAAAACGAAAACCGTGTTTGTCTTCGATATTTCTGATTCTGAGTACTTCCACCATATCACCATTTGCAATGAAACCGGCAGGGCTGTCATCAGGCAGCCAGAAGTAGTTGTTTTTCACCACCATGAGCAAGTCCCCCCCCTCAATTTCCTGTTCTCTGAAGAGGATTCGGTTTCTGATCTCCTGATTATACAGGTTGGCTCTCTTATTTGACCTGGTGATAATGACAGCAGATTTCCGGTGGTTCGAGCCAAAGGCATCCGAGAGTTCATCGGCTAAGTCATAATGGTGTGCCACCGTCACATCGTGTTGATTGCTGTGAAGGAGTGGTGGGTTATATTCTCCGTTGTTGATTTTTTCTCTGAGGAAGAAAGCGTTGGCCAGCACACCGGAGTGGCTCTCTTGCCTCACCACAGTTTGAAGGGTTGCCTGCACGATATTGAGGCTATATCGTGCTTTGAGAAGATCAACTCTCATGGCCGGACTCAATACTGAACCCACAGGAGGTAACTGTGCCTGGTCTCCAACAAAGACCATTCTGCAGTTTTCAGACTGATAGACAAACCTGATCAGGTCATCGAGGATATTCCTGCCAGCGAAGGCATCTTGTTGGTCGAAAGCGGGGTTTTCTGTTCCCTGGATCATAGAGACCTCATCCACAACATATACAGTATGGGCACTTTTGTTGTCGCGTGGAATAATCACCGGTTTACCTTCCCTGGAAGTGTGTATCCGGTAGATAAACCGGTGGATGGTATGGGCCTTTTTTCCGGCATAGCCTCCGAGTACTTTGGCAGCCCTTCCGGTGGGTGCGAGCAGATGGTTTTTGATTTTCCAGTCGTTAAGGGCTTTCACAAAGGCGCTGATCAGGGTTGTTTTACCGGTACCAGCATAACCGTTGAGTATCAGAAGTTGATGTGGTTCCTTATCGAACAGGAAATGTGTAATCATCTCCATGGCACTCTGCTGGCATGGAGTAGGGTCATGCAGAAAGCCATCTCTGAAGTGTTTCAGGAAAGGAGTATGCTTTGTGGTTTGTGTGTTGTGGGTCATATTGAGTATCCGATGCCGAAGTTCCAGTTTATTTTCCTCAGGCTGATTTCGTTGGCCACCCATCGTTCCCCCGGCATACGAGAGGGGTCATGTAGTTTCACACCTGCATCGACTCTGATGACAAAAAATGTAACGATTCTGAAACCGAACCCTGTTCCAAGGGCGAGTTCGTTAAAGAAGTTTTCTAGTTGAAACTCTCCACCGGGGAACCTTGGGTTGGGGTTTTTGAGCCATACATTACCGGCATCGAGAAATGCAGCGCCATGGATATTACCATACATAGGGAACCGATATTCGATACTGGACTCGAAGGCCATGTCACCGGATCTGTCGAACCGGAGTGCTGCCGACTGGTCACCAAAAGATCCCGGCCCGACGGTACGCATGGGCCAGGCGCGGAGGCCGTTAGTGCCACCCACATAGAAGCTCTTTTCAAAGGGGAGCACATTCATGTTGCCGTAGGGGTTTCCAATACCAATATATATACGGGCAGCAAGCATCTGATCTTTTCGTCTCAACCGCAAAAAGTGCCTATAGTCAATATCGCCACGCAGATACTGAGCATAAGGTATGTTGAAGAGCGTGGCAAACCCTTCGTCGTTTCGTGTGTAACCCAACGGGTTGCGCAACGAGTTCACCAAAAGGCCGGCTGATTCAAAGGTGAACCGCATGTATGAGAAGCTTCTGCGGGTTCTTGAACCTTGGTTGTCAATCATCATGATCACCCTGGAAGCAGCAATGATATGGTCAGAATAGGCGTTTCTGAGCCTGGGATCATTGAGCTCTTCGATTTTTTGTTGAAACTCCTTCGTTGGGAAGATGGATACAGCATTTATTTCAAATGGGTAGAATGTCATAAAGATGTTGTGCTTGTATTGCCATTCATACCCTGAGTTGAGCTTAAAGACATACCGTTTAAAATCAGTTCTTTCCTGATAGTTGAAGCCTCCTGAGAAGCGGGTTCTTGGATTAAACGACTTGCTGAGCCTGGCCAGGTTGAATGGTGCGACAAATCGTGGCACCCTGATATCGACATCGGCACCGAACTCCATCGTTCCAAACCAAAGCAACATATGTTCATCGGGTTCCTGGTCTGCAATCTTTTGTGTTTCCAGGGCCCCTTTCAGCGACAAACTCATCACTTCAGCCCCTCTGAAAAGGTTTCTGTTCTGATACACAAAATAGGAAGTAATACCGGGGTCACCAGCCCTGTTGGTTGCGTCCAGGTTGATCTCATAGTATTGACGCTGCATCCTCATCAGATTGATCCGGCAATCAATCAAAATCACAGTATCCAGATGGGAGATCATAGTATCAGCATTGGTAAAAGTGATTGATACACTGCTGAAGTTGGCGAGGTCTGTTAGCTGCAGATACGTTCTTTCAACATCCCTTACATCGTACAGTTGCCCCGGCTCAAGGAAGATGTTTCTGATCAGCACCTGCTGCTTAAACCTGTCGTTACCGGATGAATAGAAGTGGTAGGTTTTCGTTTCACCTGACCCGTCCTTGTCGTACTCAACCGGGATATATCGCAGCTCCCTTTGAGCGAATACCCCTTCAAACTCGGGGTTTACGTAGATATTCCGTATCCGGGCAGGTATATGAGATTTGGTAATAAGATTTTGGGCGTTTTCCGGGTCAACGAATGTTTGGTCTCTGATTCTGAAATAGATGTCCAGCTGATTTCCTGGCATGAAGGTATCAACCTCAATCAGTATGTAAGCCTTATCGAAATGGTAATAACCATTCTCTCGTAGTAGCCGGGTAATTCTCCCCCTTTCATCCTGTAGCATACGCTCATTATATGGCATACCTTCATGAATACGTGCATTTGCAAGGTGTTTTTCATAGAGTTTCTGTACCGCTGGGGTTGGGATATCAGCATGGATTTCACGAACGGTATGTCCCGGACCAGGAAAGATGTTGTAGGTAACATTCACCCGTTTTCTTCTGGTTGGGGTAACCACTTTATCGGCCGTAGCATGAAAGTGCCCTCTGGTAAAGAGAAACGACTCGAATTGGTGCAGGGTTCTGCTGGCAGCGGCCGTATCAAAAACAACCGGCGCCTCACCATTTTTCAGGATCCAGTTTTTATAGTTATACCTTCTCATCCAAAACCATTTTCTCACGTTGGAATAGTCTGTTGAATCGGCGATATTGATTCGTTCTCC
>SKPS01000241.1 GCA_007119395.1 Lentimicrobiaceae bacterium | reverse complement strand
CTGTGGTTTAAACAAAAATGATTCCCGGATACGCAAAACACTAAGTGCATATTATACAACATGATAGCAGAAATCTTACAGATTTGTTAGATGGAAAATGCGGTGAAATGGCGCTGATATGCGCAGAAAGAACACTGTTCACAGAAATAACAGAGTAAGCCTCAATGATCATAAAACTCACGAAGTCGTATTACTTTTTGCAACGCGTGTGAAGTCAGGATTTCGGCGCCTTTCTCGTAGTTTTTGCGCCTTTCTGCGGGAACTAAAAAATCCTCGGCACAAAAAAAAGACCGATAAATGGCTCTGGAAAAGCTTTTCATATAATTACCCAAATTGTCGTGCCTCGACCTTGTCCTCATAAAAAGCACACAACGTATCTCAACACCTCAAAAAAAGAAACTGCTGATATCAGAGGAACCGTATGCGGGAAATCCGCACGTATGGGTCTGTGGGGGAGCTTGGAGGTAACGACCCGCTCTGTCTGGAAACCAAAAGAGCTTAGCCGGGGTTCAGAAGCGCCAGGACCTGAGGCCTTGTTTCGTGAATTCGTAGGGCTTGCATTCACCTCCAAACCTTTTCAGCGCTTCAGCCACTTTAAAGCGGCTGTTTTGCGGGCAGTAGAACACCATAAAGCCACCGCCACCGGCACCCGATATCTTACCCCCATTGGCACCTGCGTCCATGGCAGCCTGGTACATTTCGTCGATGGTGGGGTTGCTGATCCCTTCGGCCATCGCTTTCTTGTGTTGCCAGCCATAGTCGAGGATGCGGCCTATCTCGTCGATCTCTCCACGAAGGAGCGCCTCTTTCATCATACGTGCCTGATCCTTCAAACGGTGCATCGCTTCGATGGTGGGGGTATTGCCACCCGTCACGTTTTTTTGCTGCCGCTCAATGATGGTGGATGAGAGTCGGCTGGTGGAGGTATAGTACAGTACCAGGTTGTGGGAGAGCTCGTTCAGGTAGTCGTGTTTGACCCGTAAAGGGTTGACAATCACCTTGTCGTGGTCATAAAACTCCATAAAGTTAACTCCACCGAAGGTGGCGGCGTACTGATCCTGTTTACCACCTGCCATACCCAGGTCAGCCCTTTCGACTTCATAGGCCAGGTGAGCGATATCATATTCACCCAAAGGGAGTTGAAGCCATTCCACAAAGGCGCCCAGGATGGCAACCACCAGTGTAGAGGAGGTGCCGAGGCCGGAGCCCGGGGGTGCGTCAACCCATGTGGTAAGCTCAAAAGAGAGCGGCTTGCGGGAAAAGTCTTTCACGATGCGGTTATAGATCCCTTTGTGCAGGTCTAGGGTGCCGTCAGGTTCGATACGGTCTGTTGAAGGTACGGTGAACTCGCTCCCGGTATCATAAGAGATAAGGCGAATCTGACCATCATCGGCAGGCCTAATGGAGGCGTGAGCATAGAGACTGATGGTGGCGTTGAGGATGGCCCCTCCGTAGAGGTCAGAGTAGGGGGCAACATCGGTGCCGCCACCGGCCAGCCCCAGCCTTAAAGGTGCTTTGCTTCTGATCATCATAGGCTCGCGAGGTGTTTTGATTACGTATTACTCATCAACAACTACAATCTTTTCAATCTTGTCGCCGGCACGTATCTGATCAATCACCTCAAGTCCCTCATTCACTTTCCCAAACACGGTGTGATTGCGATCCAGGTGTTGTGTGTTCTCACGGTTATGACAAATAAAGAATTGAGAGCCACCTGTGTTCCTTCCGGCGTGCGCCATCGAAAGAACCCCTTTGTCGTGGTATTGATTGTCACCGGTGAGTTCACACTCAATGGTATAACCCGGGCCACCCATTCCGGTGCCGTCGGGGCAACCTCCCTGAATCACAAACTGTGGGATCACACGGTGAAAGGTGAGCCCATCGTAAAAGCCTTTACGCGCCAGGGTGACAAAATTGTTCACTGTTTTCGGGGCATCCTTTTCGAAGAAGTCAACTTTCATCACCCCTTTTTCGGTATAAATTTCTGCTTTCATTTTAAATATATTGTATTGTACAAAGTAAACAAATGTATGAGCCGATGGTTTACACCTTTTCAATGGCCATCGCGATGCCTTGTCCGACGCCGATGCACATGGTACAGAGCGCCATCCCTTTACCGGCTTTGTTGAGTTGGTGCATGGCTGTTGTCACCAGGCGTGCGCCGCTCATTCCGAGCGGATGTCCGAGTGCGATGGCACCACCCCATGGGTTCACCCTGGGGTCATCGTCGTCGATACCCATCTCCCGCAGGCAACCCAGTGCTTGTGCTGCAAAGGCTTCGTTGAGCTCGATGATGCTGAACTGATCGAGAGAGAGTCCTGTTTTTTTCAGCAGGATCTGTGTAGCGGGAACGGGCCCCAGTCCCATCATACGTGGAGGCACACCGGCTGTGGTCATGCCCAGTATTCTGGCCACCGGGATGAGGTTCAAGCGGTTTACCGCTTCGCCTGAGGCAATCAGCAATGCCGCTGAGCCGTCGTTGATGCCGGAGGAGTTACCGGCAGTGATGGTGCCCTCTGAGCCGGTGAGCGGCTTTAACGTGGCCAATACCTCGGTCGGCGAGAGGCGTGGATGCTCATCACGGTCAAAGAGGATCGGCTCCTGCTTGCGCCTGGGTATTACCACCGGGAGCAGCTCCTCTGTGAACACCCCTTGCTTTTGCGCCTCTGCAGCTTTCGACTGGCTACGGAATGCGAAGAGGTCCTGGTCTTCACGGGAGATCTGCAGCTCTGTCGCTACATTTTCAGCGGTCTGCATCATGGAGTCAACGCCATACTGTTTCTCCATAGCGTTGTTCACAAAACGCCATCCCAATGTTGTATCATACAGTTGAGGTGAACGGGCAAAGGCTTGAGATGGTTTCTCCATCACATAGGGTGCACGCGACATGCTCTCCACCCCTCCGGCGATAACCAGATCGGCTTCACCGGCTGCAATGGCCCTGGCTGCAGTGCCCACGGCATCCATACCCGATCCGCACAAGCGATTCAGGGTTACACCGGGTACGGTGTAAGGCAAACCGGCAAGCAACAACGCCATGCGCGCTACATTCCGGTTGTCTTCACCCGCCTGATTGGCACACCCCATCATCACCTCGTCAATGGCAGAGGGATCTACCGCAGGGTTGCGCTGTAACAATGCTTTCAAAGGCATAGCAGCCAAATCGTCAGCACGGATCCCGGATAATGATCCTCCATACCTGCCAACCGGCGTCCTGATCGCATCAACAATAAACACATCCTGTTTTATCATGACTATCCTTTCTGATGTTTCATCAATCATTAAAAACCAACACCCATTACCTGCCCATTACAGCGAAACCATCCGGGTATCATCCCTCTTGGCTCTTTTAGCCGCTGGAGCTGTTTTAAAGTGAAGCTTCCAGGTGGGGCTTCAGCTCACGGAATGCACTCAGCATGGCCTCCGACAATACATCAACCTCTTTCTGGGTGATCACCGTAGAGAGCACTGTAGAGCAGCTATAGATCAGGATCACCCCTTCACGGTACAGGTGATGAAGAAAAATATTGTTGATTTTTTTCGTATCCTCGTCCTCATATACATCCCGGTATGTGACCGGAGGGGTGTCTCTGAAGTGCACTTTAAACATCGATCCGCTTCCGGTGATGCTTAGCGGGATATCGGCTATTTTGGCTGCATCATACACCTGATTGATGGCAACCTGTGTCAT
>SKPS01000214.1 GCA_007119395.1 Lentimicrobiaceae bacterium | reverse complement strand
CTGTCGATGGTCACCTTGTCACCATTTACAGGGTTGGGGTATAGGGTGATATGTGGCACATCTTGCTGCAAATCTTCCAATGAAGCGACTATTGTTATATACACAGAATCGGATGCAGGGCAACCGAACTTGCTGGTTACAGTCACCGAGACCACTCCGGAAGGGTAGTACCCAAAGAGATTGTAAAAATCAATAGCTGAATATTCGATCTGTTGGGTGGTATCGCCTGTTGACCACTGGTAGTGATAGTGTCCCGGTCCGGCATCGAGCATAAAGCCCGGGTCAGAAGCATGGATATAATGCGGTCCCGGCGGATCGATTGACACCACGGGGTAATAATCCACATTCACATAGGCGGTATCGCTCACCACATAACCTGAGATGGTTTGTGCGATGGCGGTGTATTTCCCGGTGGGGAGGGTATCGTTACAGACGATGGTATACACCGGGGTGTTGGCACCGGGGATGAGGTTTCCATCTTTGAACCATGCGAAGCTGATGCCGCTGGTATCGGCGATGCTGATTTCCAGCACCAGGGTGTCGCCTACACAGAGGTTTTGGCTTTGGGGTTGTGTGGTGACGATGGGTGTTCCGTCCCAGAACTTTGCCACATAGGCCTCTCTGTCGCCAAGGCTTACAGCGTTGTGGTTGCCAAAGGAAGCATTGCCCTGGAAGTACCCCGTAACATATACCACTCCCTGTGCTGCCACCCGGATCCCTTTGCCGTAGTCGTGCGCGGAACCGCCGGCTACTTCAGCCCACATGATCATACCTGTACGGCTGTATTTGGCAATCGCCACATCATCACCACCATTGGAGGCTTTCTGGAAGAACCCGAAATTGCCGATCCCATTGATATATCCTGTTACGTAGACGTTGCCGATCTGGTCGGTTGAGACGCCGATCCCTTTATCGGATGAAGTTCCGCCAAAGGGGTGTACCCAGAGGCAGTCACCATTGGGAGCGAAGTATGCTACATAGCCATCTCTTCCGCCATAGCTGGTGATAGGTGGCAGTGGGTCGAACGTGGCCGAGCCGTCGAATGATCCGGTGAGGGCAATGTGGTCAAAAGCATCCACTTCGATGCCGTTGCCAAAGTCGTTATTCACTCCCCCTGCATTGACTGCCCAGTCCCATAGCCCTGATGGGCTGCATTTGGCGAGGAAGATATCATCGCCACCGTTTGAGATGAGCATGGAAGCTCCAAAGTAGGCAGTGTCACGAATGGCTCCGGTAATGTAGGCGTTCCCATGGCTGTCGATGCTCACAGATGAGGCCCACGCCCTGGAGGTGCCACCGCCATCGGCTATCCATACTATATTGCCGCCTGCGTCGTACTTGGCAAGAAACACATTCTGATCGCCGGGGCTATGGAGCACAAATGGCCCGAACCAGGTGCTGTCCTCATACCTTCCCGTTGTGAAAACATTCCCTTGCCGATCGAAGGCCACCCCGTTGCTGCGGGTGTAACCCCCGTGGGTGTTAACCGCCCAAAGGAGGTCACCGGTTGGTGAATACATGGCCAGAAAACCTGATGACACCACAGGGTCTCCCGATAGTGATACGAGCGTGTCAAAATGAACCGTGCCGTAATGGTGCCCCGTAATGGCCACATTGCCCAAGTGGTCGGCAGCCACTGAAATGGCCTCTGCATGACCCGCACATCCCACAGTACGCACCCACAGGAAATTGCCGTCGGCATCGTATTTGGCAATAAAGGCATCGCGGTTCCCCTGGCTTACCACCCAGTGTGAACCAAACCACGCAGTATCACTGAATTTGCCGCAGACAAACACATTGCCATACGGATCAATGGCCGGCAATTCCGCCTCATCACGATCCACACCACCCATCGACTCAACCCACTGCCAACCTTTCCCAGACTGCTGTGCCATCGATGCTGCCGACATCACAACAAACACCAGAAGAAAAACAACGCTTACTTTTCCCTTCATGACATGGAATGTTTTGGTTTACTCATCAAAAGTAAGCAATAGTTTATTTTGTTCCTCAATAAAAAAAAATAATGTACGTTTGCCCCCACGAATAAAAAGAACAACAACATGAAACTGGACAGGGCGAAGGTGCATGAAATCATCTTCGAGGCCGACACCCGTCAAGGGAAGCTTTTTGATATCTTTCTGATGATCGCCATCTTGATCAGTGTGGTGGTTGTATTGCTTGATTCTGTTGAGTATTACCGTAAGAACTTCCATAGTTTTTTTCTGGGGATTGAGTACTTTTTCACGGCACTGTTCACCATAGAGTATGCGCTCAGGATCTACGCCATCAAAAAGCCCCGCAAATATATCTTCAGCTTTTTCGGCATCATAGATTTGTTGTCAGTAGTGCCCACCTATCTGGCGGCACTGATCCCGGGAGCGCAATCGCTGTTGGTTATCAGAATATTCCGTTTACTGAGGGTCTTCAGGGTATTGAAGCTGACCCGTTACCATCACGCCTCCTACTACCTGATCCGTTCGTTGCAGGTGTCTCGTCATAAAATTTTTGTGTTCCTTGCCACTGTATTCACCATTGTGGTGATTATGGGTGCCTTGTTGCACCTGATTGAGGGCTCGGAATCTGGATTCAAGAGTATTCCCATCAGTATTTACTGGGCTATTGTTACCATGACCACCGTTGGTTACGGTGACATAGTGCCGGTAACCGCTTTAGGGCAACTGTTGGCTTCTATACTGATGATTATGGGTTATGCCATTATTGCGGTTCCAACCGGGATCATTACCGTGGGGATGGCAAAAGAGCAACGCTCCAACTTCGACAACACCATCTGTTGCCCCAACTGCGCACGTGAGGGGCATGAAGAGCGGGCTCATTACTGCAAATTCTGCGGGCATCACCTGTAATGGTGCACGATAGGGTGCGATCCATTACACCATATATCACCCTGCCTCTTTCCTCAATTAAAGTTGTACCTTTGCGGTCGTAAACAAAAACACGATTGTATGAGAAAAACAATGACAACGCTGGCCGTTGCTGTATCCATGGTGATGTTGACTGTTTCATGCGGCACGTTAAAAAAGGCAGCAGTGGAAGAGGACACGGTGATGGAAACTGAAGACACATCGATGGTAACACTCATGGATTCTGTGAGCTACATCTTAGGGACTGAGATTGGATCCAGTTTCAAAAGCAACAACATCGAGGTCAACAGCCAGTTGTTCCTTTTGGGATTAGAGGCTGCCATGGAGGGTCAGGACACCTTGCTGTCTGAGCAGGAGAAAGACCAGGTGATGACGGCATTTCAGTTCAGGTTACAGATGGCTGAGATGGAGCGACGCGAAAAGGAGTCAGCAGAGAACCGTCAGGAGCAGGAGACCTTTATGGCGCGCAACCGTAAAGATCCGACAGTAATGGAAACCGAGAGTGGCATACAGTACCGTGTGTTGGTGATGGGAGAAGGTGAGAAGCCCAAAGCAACAGACACTGTGCAGGTGCATTACGAAGGTCGGTTTGTAGATGGTGAAGTGTTTGACGCCTCAAGGCAGCACATGACTGAGCCGTTTGAGTTTCCTTTAGACATGGTGATCCCGGGCTGGACAGAGGCTTTGCAACTGATGCCCGTGGGGTCAACATTTGAAATATATCTTCCTGCACACCTCGGCTATGGTGAAAGGGGCAATGAAAGGATACCTCCCTCAAAAATGCTCATCTTCACCGTTGAACTCCACGG
>SKPS01000344.1 GCA_007119395.1 Lentimicrobiaceae bacterium | reverse complement strand
GCCAATCTTAACGCCACGCATCAGCCTCTTGACAGTATTGTGGTTTTAAATCTTACACAGAGTGGGGATACTGTATTGCATTATCCTGATACTGTGTTATTGCTGGATCACAATATCGGTATCTTCTCCGTTTATGGCGACCAACAAAAGGATTTGGTACTCTATTCCTCGTTTCCCAACCCATTTTCCGGGAAAACAACAGCCAGTTTTTTTCTGCGGGAGCAGAAGTATGTGACGATCCGTATTTTTGATCTTTCAGGGAGAGAGTTGGCGGTGCATCAGCAAATATTACCTGCCGGTGAACACACCTATGTTTTGTATGCGGGTAGTGAAACCAACTGCCTGTTGGTTGTTGAAACGACCAACGAAAGACGATCCCAACAACTTGTAAATATGGGGGGTGATGGTGCCTTCAGAATCGAGTATATGGGATCACAACAGCCAATTGTCGGTTTCAGGAAAGGGAAATCGGGTTTTCCATGGGCGCCGGGTGACCAGTTGCAATTCATTGGGTATGCAACCCTCACAGGAAATGTACTTGCCAGCGACACCCTGTCAGATAGTCCTGCAATCTCTTCCTCATACACGTTTCAACTTACCACAGGAACCGGAACCTCTTATCCTCCAGGCTTCGTTCATTGTGACACCGCCAATCCAACCGCCATTGTTGATGTTGTCAACCCAGCAACAGGCAGAACCTGGATGGACCGCAACATTGGTGCTTCGCAAGTGGCCACCAGCTCTACTGATACGGCGGCTTACGGAGACTTGTTCCAGTGGGGACGTTTTGCCGATGGGCACCATTGCCGAATCTCTGCGACCACAAGCACACTGAGCAGCACCGACCTGCCGGGACATGGACACTTTATTGTGTCACCATACACTCCCAGTGATTGGAGAATGCCTCAAAACAACAATCTGTGGCAGGGTGTACATGGAGTGAACAACCCTTGCCCAACAGGTTACCGGCTGCCTACTGTCGCCGAATTGGATGCTGAAAGATTGTCTTGGAGTAGCAACAACGCTGCCGGTGCCTTTTCTTCTCCTCTGAAACTGACCGTGGCTGGATATCGACTTGGTTCCAATGGTACGCTGGTGTTTGATGGTTCTGCTGGTAACTATTGGTCAAGTACGGTTTCAGGTAGCGATTCAAACCTCTCATTTCACATTGGATCTGCCTTTATGGGTCAGGAAAGCCGCTCCCGTGGACTCTCCGTGCGTTGTATTAACAATGCGCACTAAACAATGCGCACCGGCTTTTCAATACTTGGCGGAGAGAGAGGGAGTACCTGCGGTGATCACTGATGGGGGGGAGGACAATTCCTGAAAAGCCGGGTCACTGCGTTACCTTGGCTTTTTCTGTTCCTTAGCTCCCTAGTGTGCTCCGCACACAGAGTCGCTTGTAACAGAAAAAGCCAGTGCTTGCACACCGGCTTTTCAATACTTGGCGGAGAGAGAGGGATTCGAACCCCCGGGGCTGTTACACCCAACGGTTTTCAAGACCGCCGCATTCGACCACTCTGCCATCTCTCCGCGGCAAAAGTACAAACTTTTTTCATAGTGCAAAATCATCGCCCCGAAAAAGATTTGCCATTTTCTGTCTCTTTCTGCCGTTTAATTGGCCAATGGGTTGTAACTTTGTGGTCTGTTCATCTTTCGCAAAAGAGAAGATGGACATGACCAAAGTATATGACAAGTCACACCAACAATCAACAATGATGATGAAACGCTTTTTACAACCAATTACTGTCGTGCTCCTTACCATGGCACTGATGACAAACCTGGGATGCTCAAAAGAGGATGGTTACGCCAGAGACATCACCGACAAAGAGGGCAATGTGTATAAAACGATCCGGTTAGGCGACCAGATCTGGATGGCAGAGAATCTTCGCGCGCTAAAATATCATGACGAGTCTGACATTCCGTCTGTACGGGTATACGCCGATAAAGAGGAGAATGCAAAAGAGTATGGGCGCTTATACACCTGGGATGCAGTGATGCGTGGCGGTGCCGACAAAGATGGCAATGTGCAGGGACCGTGTCCCAGGGGTTGGCGTGTTCCGACAGACAACGACTGGAAGGAGCTGGAAGAGTACATTGGTGTACCCTCCGGTGAGCTCAATAACATCGCTTGGCGTGGCACCATCGAAGGGGGTATGCTGAAAGAGACCGGTACTGAGTTTTGGGAAGCTCCCAATACAGAAGCGTCAAACACGACCCTTTTCGCCGCCAAAGGGGGAGGCCACTACAACGTCGGATTGGGCTACACAGGTTGGCACTTACAAGCGCTTTTCTGGACAGCCACCCAGGCACAACCCACTTCAGCTTGGAACCGAACCTTGAGAAGTGCCGGCGGCGAAATCGGTCGCTATGAGGCAAACACCGATCAGATGCTCTCCGTAAGATGTATTAAAAACTGATCCTACCGAAGTGAATTGTAACGCTTCTCAACTGCCGACCAATTCACTACATGCCAGAAAGCATCAATGTACTCTGGCCTGCGATTCTGATACTTCAGATAATAGGCATGCTCCCATACATCCAACCCCAAGACAGGTGATCCCTTCTGTGCAATGTGGTTCATCAATGGATTGTCTTGGTTCGGCGTAGATGATATAAAAAGCTTCCCCGTATCATCCAGACTTAACCATGCCCAACCACTGCCAAATCGACCGGCAGCAGCTGCCGCAAACTGTTCGCGAAATGCCTGGTAGGAACCAAACTCATTGCGAATCGCCTCGCCAAAATTGCCGATTGGCTCCGTGCCGCCGTTTAACTTTAACAAATCCCAAAACAACCTGTGGTTGTAATGACCACCGGCATTGTTCCGGAGAAATGCCGGATGCTCGTCCATCTGTGCAAATAACTCCTCTAGTGTCAAATCACCCACATTGTGCTCCGATGCTGACTTCTGAAGGTTGTTAAAATAGGTCTGATGATGCTTGCTGTAGTGAAGTTCCATGGTCTGTGCATCAAAATAGGGTTCCAGTGAATTGTAATCGTAACCCAATGACCCAAATTCCAGTTCTTTGATTTTCTTTTTCATGATGTGTCTATATTGTTATTTAGAATCGATATAAATAACAACAAAAATCCAGCTCTTTGGTTCAATGCTCGATAAAGAATGCTACAGCGTTCAACTTTTCGATCCAAAGTATCATACGAACCATATCGGAGTGATCCGCTCCATGCGCAGTGAGGATACAACTCTTTGAAACAGCACCATACAGGTCTACAGCTCAGGATCCTGCTGTATGCTTTTCCGAAGCTTCTCACGGCATACGTGTTTTAGCTTCTTCACATAGTGTTGGCTGGTATAGCCCATATCATGGGCCAACTCCTCCAGTGATTTGCTCTCAAGCATCAAGGTGAGTAGCTTCCTGCACCTGGGGTCAAGGGCAGCGAAATGCTTCTCGTACAGAGCGCGCCTGTGTTTCTCTTCTGCGGCATCATGTATCGATTGCTGGAGTTGCTGGCTGGTCATCTCACCAGCCATTGCAATGTATCTTGATTCATAACGCTTCTTACGCTGTTGCTTACTCCATAAGTTTTTACATATCGCGTAGATGTAGGTTGAAAGGGAACTGTATAGCTTGAAGGTGTTGTCTTTTCGTTGAATCAGAATCACTTCCAGCATATCATGGAATATATCTTCCACATCCTGATCGGTGCCGCGCTGTTGCATCACCAATTTGTATATCATAGGATAGAACCTGGTGCGTGTT
>SKPS01000366.1 GCA_007119395.1 Lentimicrobiaceae bacterium | reverse complement strand
TGGTCTTTCGAGTGACCTGGAGAAGCTGCCGGTTAAAAAGCTCTTGACTAGCTCCAGTGTTTCTTCATCAATGGGCTCTTCAATCAGTCGGCGCATCTCGGCGAGAATCTCTACCACGGTGCTGTCAGTGACACTGTTCCGCACTTCGGTGCTGGCCCTGAACGACCCGATTCTTCGGTCACTGGAAAGGCTCGACCGTGCACCATAGGTGTACCCTTTGTCTTCACGAAGATTTTGCATCAGCCTACCGGAGAAGACTCCACCACCAAGAATGTTGTTCATCATACTCGCTGCAAGGGCATCAGGGTTGCCTGGTGTGAACTCAACAGGGTAGGTAACCATTACGGTTGACTGTGTGGCACCGGTGCGGTTGCCCAATGCAACGCGATTGCCCTCAGGAGCCACAGGGGTGGGGTAGGTCGTAGAAGGAACATTCTGTTTCTCCCATTTGCCAAAAAACTTTCTCGTGAGTTTGCGAGCCTCCCTTACGTTAATGTCGCCAACAATTACCAAATAGGCTACGTTGGGCCTGAAATACGTGTTGTAGTAGTTAACCAGGTGCTCACGGGTGATGTTGTTGAGTGTCTCCGGTGTGGTGATCTCTCCGTAAGGATGATCGGTGCCATAACGGGTTACATTGGCAATGTTGCCTGCGATAAAATCGGAACTGTTTCTGCTTGCCTCCAGCCCTGAAAGTGTCTGGTTGATGCTTCGTTGCAACTCGGCCTCAGGGAAGGTGGGGTTCAGCAAAATGTCAGACATCAACTCCAGCAGCGTTTCTGTATGCCGGGTGAGGGCTGAAGCAAACATGCCGGTGGAAAATGTGCTGAGGGAGGCTCCGATAAAATCAATCTCTTCATCGATCTGCTCTTTGCTGCGTGTGGTGGTGCCCTCACGCATCAGAGATCCGGCCAGCGAACTGTACCCGGCCGCATCACCCTCCAATGCAGGGTTAATATCAAGGGTAATCTGAAATGATACCACAGGTACACTGCGATTCTCCACTACAATCACCTGCAAACCGTTACGTAGCTTGAAGGTCTCGAAATCACCCAACTGTATCACCGGCGCCGGACCAGGTTGAGGCCGCTGACTACGGTCCACCTGTGACGTGGCTGAAATAAAGGTTGCCAATACAAAAAATATCAGTATTATGCTCTTTTTCATGATGTTAAGTTTTTTTTGTTGATGTTGAAGTGATTATTGTGCATGTGGCAAATAGTAAATCACCACACGCTGATCCTCCTGAAGGAACTCATTGGCTACGCGTCGGATGTCCTCGCGGGTAACAGCCATGTACCTGTCTAATTCGGTGTTGATCTTGTTGGCATCACCATGCAGGGTGTGATATGTGGCCAGTGCGGTTGACCTGCTGGCAATGGTGGTGTTTCTGCCTACGAAACTGCTCTCCATCTGGTTGCGTAGCTTCTGGAACTCCTGTTCAGAAATCAATTCCTCTTTTACCCTTTCTAATTCAGCCACAAAACCTGCCTCCAGCACTTCCAAATCTACACCTATGTTCGGCAAACCGAAAATAATAAACAACCCCGGATCTTCCAAGCCCAGCGGTATTGATTGAATAGACAGAGCTGTCTCCTCCTGGTCAACAAGTTTCCTGTATAATCTGCTGCTTTGACCCCTTGACAGCAGCGTGCTAAGCATGTCCATGGCATAATAATCAGGCGTGCCCAAAGCGGGCATCGGGTAAGCATGGATCACTGCCGGCAACTGGATGTTGTCGTATACCGTATCACGAATCTCAGCGGTGCGGCGTGGCTCAACTACACTTGGCCGGTAGATCTCTCCTGTGCCGGCAGGAATGTCTCCAAAATACTTTTCGATCAGCTTCTTTGTCGTTTCAATCTCAAAATCACCACTTACCACCAACACAGCATTATTGGGCACATAAAACATGTCGTGGAAGTTCGTAATGTCCTCTTCCGTTGCATTGCGGATGTGTGGATCAAGGCCCAGCACATCGCTTCGGTAGGGATGTTCTGAATAGGCACGCATTAAGGTCTCTGTCAGGATTCTGCCGTAAGGGCGGTTGTCGCGCACCTGCTGCATCTCCTCGGTGACCACATCCTTTTGGGTGGCAATGCCAATCGAGTCGATCACAGGATGTAACATCCGCTCAGACTCAAGCCACAAAGCCAACTCAAGCTGGTTGGATGGTAACAATACATAGTATGTCGTGTAGTCATACCATGTGCCTGCATTCAACGTGCCACCGGCACGCTCAACGATTTCAGCAAACTCTCCACGCCCAATGTGCTTAGAACCTTCAAACATCAAATGCTCAAAGAAATGCGCAAAACCGGTGCGCTCAGGGTTCTCGTTCTTAGCCCCTACATGGTACATGATCTCAACCACCACATTGGGTGTGGTGTTGTCCTGGTGAAGAATGACATGTAACCCGTTTTCGAGTTTGTACTCAGTAAACTCAATTCGGTTGCTCTGCCCGTATATGCCGGCTGAGAAAAACACAACCAGCGCAAGGCTGAATAACCATTTGAAATTGTTCCGCTTCATAATTGTTGATTTGTATTAGGTATTGATTCAGTGATTCTTAAAAACAGAATATAACTGCAGGGCCACAGGCTTCAGTAAAGTAACCCCTCAAAGCGTTACCCATTGTGAACATTTATAGCTGTTGATTTTACGTGGCGCAAAAGTAATAAAAAACCGCGGTCATCACCCCTTTTTGTGCAACATCTTCTAATAACTAAAAAAAACAGCACCCCCTAAACCTTCTCAATACCCTCAACGCCCTCAACATTCTCAACATACTCAACCTTCTCCTATAGAATCACCATATCAACCCTTCATAGATTATGGATATGGCGCTGTCTCGATTATTCTTCATCATAAAAGAGCACTTTTCTTTTCTCCTCTTCGGGAAGGTGTTCGAAATATCGTTCTCGGTTGCGTGCTATTCTCCGCTGTTGTCGTGCTGATCTGTTGAAGTTTTCATAGATCAGCGTAACCGGGCCGGGCAGTACGATGCTACCTGTGGGAGCACTAAAATGGTTTTCCTGGAGGAAAGCTTCAAAAGCGGGGTTCAGTGTATCGGGTGCCACTTGCCGGTTGATGAAATCGTGTCTGAACTGCACCTGACGTGAGGCTGCCAGCACCCTGAAGTGGCGCAGCACCACCGTGTCAACATAGAGTGCAACCCGGAACAAATCACCGCTGTCAATTGATCTTGCGGGTACCGGTACCAGCCGTTTTTTATACCCCACATGTGAGAAATAAACAGTGTCTCCTGCTGCAGCCGGTAGCCTGAAGTGCCCATCACGGTCAGACAGCGTGGCGCGGTTACGGCTTAAATTGATGATGTGCGCATGGAACATCGGGGTGCCTGTATGGCGCTCAACCACCTTGCCGCGAACCATGGCCACCGTGTCACGTACATCTGCAACAATCGTATCCTGCCCCTTCAATGCGGCAGGGTGTAAAAGAATTGTTACGCCCGCAACCAAGGTGACCCAAGTCGTTGGCCTGCATAAATACTTGATGATGAAAGAATATAGGCTCATTCGATCCTTACCATTAAACACTCTCTCAGTATGACGTTTCAACGCCCCTTTTTGTTTCAGTTTGCCGGCGTGAAGATACCACATTTTACGCTACCATTAGGTGCACCATTTCCCATTTTGCAAAAATGAACCTATCTTTGCCTCAAATTGTATTAACCTTTTAAATTATTCCAATGAACACACTTGACACCATTTTTTCACATCGTACCATCAGAAAATACAAAAAAGACCCGATTCCGGAGCATATCCTCAACGATGTTCTGAAGGCTGCCGTACGAACCAGCACCACTGGCAACATGCAGGTGTACAGCATTATCGTTACCCGTGACCAGCAAAAGAAGGAGGCTTTGCACAAACTCCACTTTTCACAACAGATGGTGCTTGATGCACCGGTATTGCTCACTTTTTGCGCCGACTTCAACAGGTTTAACCTCTGGTGCGAGCAACGTGATGCACTTCCTGGATACGATAACTTCCTCTCGTTTTTCACCGCCTCCATTGATGCACTGATTGCATCCCAAAACAGCGCCTTGGCTGCAGAAGCGCATGGCCTCGGCATTTGCTACCTCGGTACCACTACATACCAAGCTGATAAACTGGTTGAGTTCTTTAACCTCCCGGCTGGCGTAGTGCCCGTGACAACCCTCGTGGTAGGATATCCGGATGAACAACCTGAACTAACCGACAGGCTGCCCCTGGAAGCGGTGGTGCACCATGAAACCTATCAAAACTACTCCCCCGAAAAAATCAACCAACTATACGCTGAAAAAGAACAATTGCCCCTTACCAAACAGTTGCTCGAAGAGAACCAACTCGATTCCCTGGCTAAAATCTTCACCGAGAAAAGATATACCCTCAAAGACAACCTCCATTTCTCAAAGGTGTTTATGGAGGTGATAGAAAAACAGCAGTTTATGAATCACTCCAGAACAAAGTAGAGTGTTTTTGGCCTTTTTTTGTTTTTTTCTTCTTTTCTTCCATTTTCCAGGCAACTATTTTGCTGAAATACGTGTCTTAATAATAATGCGTACCTTTGTTACGACAGATTTTTCATCTTAACGATTTGCATCATGCCTGTGCCGTATCTGTTCAAATCCGTTTCGGCGATCCTGATGCTGACGTGGGTATTGACTATTTCAGTTGATGCCCAGCGCTACAGCTTGCAAGGAAGCCAGGTTGCCTTTATTGAAAACAAAGGGCAGTGGGATCATCGTGTGTTGTACCGGGTGGAGTTGAACGGTGCCAAGGTGTATCTGGAGAGGGATCGTTTTACCTATGACCTGCGCGATCAAGAGGCTTTCAGCCGTTGGGCCGGCTACAAAACATTGCCACGTGATCAACGTGAAACAACCCCTGTACCATCCGGCAACATCGATCATTTTGCATACAGGGTTAACTTCCTGGATGCGTTGCCCGATCCGGTGGTATCCGCTTACAACCCTCATCAGGGAATCTTTAACTACTTTATTGGAAACGACCCATCGCAATGGGCCTCCGGAGTGAGACGTTTCCAACAGGTGGTATACCAAAACCTGTATGAGAATATAGACCTGCATGTGCTTCAGGATGAAAAACTGTTTAAGTACGAATTCCACTGCAAACCCGGATCTGATCCGGGGCAGATCCGGTTGCACTATGAGGGGGTAGAGAACATCCAGATACGCAATGGGAACCTCTTCGTTCACACCCCGTTCGGGCGGGTCTTTGAGCTAAAACCCTATGCCTACCAAATCATTGATGGAGAAGAGGTGGAGGTGGCGTGCCGGTTCCGTCTCCGTAACAATATCATCACCTATCGGTTGGGTAACTACAACCCCGATTATCCACTGGTTATCGATCCTCCGGTGCGAATATTTGCCTCCTATACCGGCTCCACCGCCGACAACTGGGGCTATACCGCCACTTACGATGACTTGGGCAATCTCTATGCCGGTGGAAATGCGTTTAATACAGGATACCCAACCACCCCCGGAGCCTACCAGGTAAACTATGGAGGGGGGTCATGTGATATGGTGATCTCCAAATTCGATTCAACCGGCACCTTTTTAGACTACAGCACATACCTGGGAGGAAGTAGTACCGAAGTGCCTCACAGCCTCGTGGCTGACAATGCCGGGCAACTCTTTATCCTGGGCACCACTGGCTCAGCCAACTTCCCCGTGACGGCCAACGCATTCGATACCTCCTTTAGTGGTGGCACTGCCTATACCCTGACGAGCATCCTGCAATATCCAAACGGATCGGATATTGTCGTTCTAAAATTGAACCATGATGGAACCCAACTGCTGGCATCCACTTATGTAGGGGGATCCGGTAATGACGGCCTGAACCACGGAAGCCCTTTGACTTATAACTACGCCGATGAAGTGAGGGGTGAGGTTTTACTCGACAACCAAGGCAATGTGATGGTGGTAAGCTCCTCCCACTCAACGAACTTCCCGGTAACACCCGGCGCTGTGCAACCCACCAGTGGTGGATCACAAGATGCAGTGGTGTTTAAAATGGATAACCAGTTAACCTCCATGATATGGAGCACCTATCTGGGTGGCAGCGGCCATGATGCGGGTTATAGCATTGTGGCTGATGCACAAAACGCTGTTTATGTAGCCGGAGGCACCTCTTCGCAAAACTTTCCTGTGACACCAGGCGTGTATCAAACCACCCGGCAAGGTGGCGTGTCAGATGGCTGGGTCGCCAAAATATCTGCCGACGGACAATTGCTCGAATATTCAACCTACTTCGGATCAAATGAGTATGACCAGATCTATTTTGTTGAACAGGATGCACAGGGTGATGTTTACGTGTTAGGACAAACTGCCGCCACAGGAAACCATTATATCTACAACGCACAGTGGCACACCCCTTCGGGCGGGCAGTTCATTACCAAATTAACACCATCGCTGGATCAACGTATCTGGTCAACGGCGTTTGGTTCAGGAAACGGCCCCGATATCTCCCCAACAGCGTTTATGGTTGACCTGTGTAACAGAGTATATCTCTCAGGGTGGGGTGGGCAGGTGAACAACTTCGGTGGTACATCCGGGCTACCGGTTACCCCCGATGCGTTTCAGCTCACAACTGACAATAGCGACTACTACTTTATGATCATGCAGGATGATGCTTCCACATTGCTGTATGCAACCTACTACGGAGGGCCCATGTCACGGGAACATGTTGACGGCGGCACCAGTCGGTTTGATAAGAAAGGGAGGATCTACCAGGCTGTGTGTGCCGGGTGCGGTGGCTTCAGCGACTTCCCAACCTCCCCCGGGGCGTGGTCAAATACCAACCAAAGTACCAACTGCAATATGGGGGTGGTGGTGTTCGACTTCCATACACCTGCACTCGTGGCCGACTTCCTTGACCCACCATCGATCTGCGCCCCCGATACCGTCACCTTCGTAAATACATCACAAATACCAAACCCCTCCACGACTACCATCCTCTGGGATTTTGGCGATGGGCAAACATCCAACGCCCTCAACCCGACACACATTTACACCCAGGCTGGCGTCTATCAGGTAACCCTTATCCTGAGCGACATGGGAACGTGCAACTTCCACGATACCATCGTGAAACAAGTGGTGGTGCTCGCCGGACAAGCTGCTGCGCTGACGCCCGTGGAAGTGTGCGTGGGCAATACCGCCCAAATCGGAATCCTCCCAATCAACGATCCCAATGTGACATACCAATGGATACCCGCTTTACACCTCAACAACCCGCAGCTCAGCAACCCCATTGCATCAGCACCGGGTACCACAAGCTACCAACTCTTTGTCGACAATGGAATATGTACCGATACCTTCCATCAGCAGTTTATAGTGTACGATCTCATGGTGGATGCAGGACCCGATACAGCTATATGCGCGGGGTCAGTAACCCTCTCCGCTTCATCTCCTAACCCACAGGTGATGTATCACTGGTCTGATAACCCCGACTTTACAACCATGCTCAACACCTCCAGTATGGATCCCACCTGCGTGGTAACCATTAACACCCCGCAGTATTTCTATGTAGAGGTATATAACCACCTCTGCTCAGTAAAAGACAGCCTGTTTGTTGATCAGGTAGTGAAATTCGCTTCTGTGGATGTTCAGGATCCCAACTGCCATCAAGGGTGTGACGGCCAGGCCACCGCCGTCATGTCGTCAGGAACGCCACCGTTCACCTACCAGTGGAGCCACTCCGCCTCAGTAACTCACCAGGCGTTTCAGTTGTGTGCAGATACCCATTATGTGACGGTAACAGATGCCGATGGATGCATAGGTGTACAGCAGTTTCTCGTGGTGGATCCACCGCCGCTTGAGAGTGTAGCATGGGCACACAATGCCCCTTGTGAAGATGTATGCATCGGCAGAGGATTTGTTACCCCAACGGGCGGTACCCCACCGTATCAGTATGCATGGAATGATCCCCTCCAACAGCAAACAAGCCCCGCAAACGCACTGTGCCCCGGTAACTATACTGTGACCATCACCGATAGTAAAGGGTGCGTGCATACAGACCATGTGGTCGTGGAAGACTCATCAATCTATATCAACCTGACCATCACAGTGAGCAGGGATACCATCTTTGAAGGGCAACAAGTCTACCTTGAAGCCACCAATCTCGGGCCCGGTTACAGTTACAAATGGACACCTTCAACATGGCTGAGTAACGATCGAATATACAACCCCATCGCAACACCCAACGGCACCATCGAATACCACTTGCTGGTGACCGATCAATGGGGGTGTGAGTTCAGGACCAGTGTGCTCATTACAGTGATTGAAGTGATCTGTGATGACCCACATATCTTTGTCCCAAATGCCTTTACACCCAATGGTGATGGTGTAAACGACGTGCTCTATGTCTATTCACTGTTTGCCGACGAAATATATTTCGCCATCTACAACCGGTGGGGTGAAAAGGTGTTTGAAACAACCGATCTGCAAAGGGGATGGGATGGCACCTACAAAGGGCGGGAGGTTGATCCCGGCGTGTTTGATTATTATCTTCAGGTGAGATGCTTTAATCAACAGAAGTTTAGAAAGAAAGGGAATATTACTTTAATTCGTTGATGTGAACAGAGGATGGATCATCATATCGCTGGTTTGTATCTGCCACACGTTGATGGGGCAGGATATCCACTTTTCCCAGTACAGGATGGCCCCTCTGCTGCTCAACCCTGCGCAAGCCGGCTTCTCGTACTCCAAGGCGAGGTTTACAGCCAACCACCGGTCGCAGTGGCGCTCTGTGACGGTGCCTTTCAATACCTTCAGTGTGGCGGGTGACTTCAAGGTGTTTCAGGATCGGCGAGCTTCACATATAGTTGGCGCCGGGCTGTATGCCTGGCACGACAGAGCCGGTGACTCACGCTTCGGCACCACCTCCGCAGGCGCTAACCTGTCGTACCACCAAGCACTCAACGAATATGGTAACCACTACCTCGGATTGGGTGCCGCCTTTAGCTACAACGACCGCTCATACGACTACTCGGAACTGGTGTTTGGTAATCAGTTTAACGGGAAAGTTTTTGACCCCGATCTTCCGTCCGGTGAAACGTTTATCAACCAGGGATTTGTCTTTTATGACCTCAATGTCGGAATGCACTGGTTCTACCGCCCCGTGCCCGACCTGGCCTTCGACGCAGGCGCCGTATGGTCACACATCAACAGACCACCACAGTCGATGCTCAACGACAATAATATACGCCTCGACAGGAAGTTGTCCCTCTACTTCAATGCAGAAATCCTTACCCCCAACAAACGAACCTACTCGCCAGGAATCCTCTTTTTCAGGCAAGGTACCTATACCGAAATCCTGGCAGGAACCATGATCGGACTCGAAGAGCTGAGAGGTGGATACTACCTCTCCAACTTCAAGGCTGGCCTTTTCCTCAGACCCGTGGATGCCGCCATTTTCATCTTCCAATTCGATTACGACGATGTAACTTTCGGGTTGAGCTACGATGTGAATTACTCCGGTTTACGCGCTGCCAGTAACTTCAGAGGGGGATTCGAAGTCTCGTTGAGGTACCTGATGCAACAAAAACAAAGAAGAAGGCCCGGTAGCATCCCCTGCCCAGATCCATTTTAACACGCCATGAAGCAACCCCTCCCCGTTATACTCTCTGTTGAAAAAAGGCCTGTTCGATACGCTCTGCTTGTGACGGTCAAGCCACTTGTGAGATACCTTCTGCTGCTGTTTGCCTTGATCCTGGCTACAACTGCTACACCACAACAACGTGAAATTCTGTATAACATGGCAGCCCGTCAATGGCAGGAAGGGAACTTTGTAGAAGCTGCCACTACCTATGGCGAACTGTTGCAAGGCGACTCTTCCAACCTGTTTGTGGCTTTTCGGCTTGCAGAATCGTTGCGCCTCGACAACAGGTATGCAGATGCCGCCAAAATCTATCAACATGTGATCACCCTGCCCGGTGCCGGCACCACACACCCACAAGCCTGGTTCCATCTTGCCATGATGAGGAAACAGACCGGGGATATGGAGACGTTCTGCCACTTTATCCAAGAGTACCTTGACGTGGGTGTTGACTCGTTGCGATTACAGAGAGCAGCTCATGAGGCGTTGCTGTGCCAACCTGAAAATGCCCTGCCAACCGATTCGGCTCCCGTGAACATACAACTCCTCGGCCGGAATATCAATACCCCATACTCTGAGTTTGGCGCTTTTCAAATCAACGACTCCGTGATGATCTTCTCGGCCCTCAGACCCTCCACCTCTTCTGAATTTCAAAGCTTTGCTCTGTTGGACTACAGGTCAGCCATCTACTCTTCCAATATCAGGGTCTCTGGTTATCAGGAAGGTGTTGAACTGCATCAGCGTATCAACAGAAGAAACACCCACAACGCCAACATCACCTTTGACCAACAGAATGACAGGGTCTTTTTCTCCCGGTGTCTCGATCTCGACCAGGGGCTTCTCCAATGCAGGATATTGACTTCCAACTATCGAAATGGCCGCTGGAGCCGCCCCAGACCCTTACCGGAAAATATCAACAAGAATGGCTACACCAACACCATGCCCCATTACACCAGTGTGGGTGATGTGGGCGTACTCTACTTTGTGAGTGATCGCCCGGGAGGTTTTGGTGGAATGGATATCTGGTATGCACTCGAATATGACGGGCAGTTCGCTGAACCTGTAAACTGCGGCAGTATGATCAATACACCGGGCAATGAGGTGACGCCGTTCTATGACACCATCAGAGGAACCCTCTTCTTTAGCTCAGATTATCACCATGGCTATGGTGGTTACGATATCTTCCGCTCCAAAGGGGGGCTCTCCGCCTGGGGGGAGGTCGTCAACATGGGGTTGCCTTTTAATTCACCCGCCAACGACCACTACTTCACCGTAAACCCCAACGACAGCAACGGCTACTTCACTTCTAACCGTCCGGGATCATACTACCTTCGCGGAGAGACCTGCTGCAACAGTATCTACTTTTATGAATGGATTCCGGACCTGGAGCCTGAGCCGTTGCCTTTGGCAGAGATTCCCAAGGATGACACGACAAGGGAACAGGTGAGTGAGATGGCACGCAGGCTGTTGCCCCTGCTGCTTTTCTTTGACAACGATGAGCCCGATCGCAATACCATGCGCATCACCTCAACAAAAGATTACCGGCAGTCGCTGGATGAATATGTAGCCATGCGCGAGAGATACCGCAGAGAGTACTCCAGGGGGTTAGAGCCCGAAGCGGCTCAGCAGGCTGTGCAGGATATCGACGATTTCTTCGACCACTTCGTGCTGGGGGGGTATGAGAAGCTCGAGATGCTGACCGACTACCTGGTGACTGATCTTACGGGCGGCAGAACAGTGCAGTTACTCATAAGTGGCTACTGCTCTCCGTTAAGTACCACAGACTACAATATTAACCTGGCCCGGCGACGGATCCACTCTCTGGTTCTATACCTTGAAAGAGCAAGAGATGGAGTGCTGAAACCTTTCCTTAGAGGGGAAGCCGAAAACGGTGCCAGGCTTATCATCTTCGAAGATCCTGTGGGAAAAGAGATGGCCAGCCCCTTTGTGTCAGATAACCCCCATGACCTCAGGAACGCAGTGTATAGCCGTGCCGCCGCCTTCGAAAGGAGAATAGAGATCGCCATCTACCTTGCACATGAACCGGGTGAAATTGTGCCGCTGAGTGAAATGCCCCGCATCTCAATACAACCCGACGTAAAGATTGATGAACCTTTGAAAACCAACCAGCGTAAGGTGCTTACCATACCCTATCAAAACCATGGCGAAAGTGAACTCCTTATCAGACAGGTTGAGTTTGACGGTGAACGGCTGTGGGTGCAGTGGAGCAATGAACCCCTGCTGCCGGGCGGAGAAAGCCAATTGATGGTGTTGGTGTACGCCGGCGAAAAACCGGGGACTTTCCACGAAACCATTACCATTAAAAGCAATATGCCCGGCCCTACCGCTATTACCATAAAAGGCACTGTGCATGATTAACATCACCAGATATCTCTTTATTATGGTTTGTTGTACCACACTGTTTGGCTGCCAGCAAAACAACGGGGAGAAAGTGAGCTGGCCCACCGATGAATCCTCTTCCCGGTTTCCGGGGAGAGAAGCAGAAACCCACCCCCTGGAAAAGGCTTTTCAACAAGCCGGAATGATCGATGTGCATACCCTTGATACCTCTATACGTGTGCTGTTGCGGTATGGCACTACCGATAACTTCCTTGGTATTGATATGTTCGAAGGATTCAATAAGTGTTACCTTCAGCCGGAGGTGGCTGAGAGACTTGTACTGGCACAACAAGCCCTCCAACAGATAGACAAGAACCTTTCGCTGCTGGTGTGGGATGCAGCCCGGCCACGCTCAGTGCAACAATTGATGTGGGACAAGGTAGTCCCCCCACCGGGTGTACATAAATCCAATTTCGTCTCAAACCCCCGAAATGGCTCACTGCACAACTATGGGTGTGCCGTGGATGTTACCATTGTTGACCTGCAAGGCAATGAACTGGACATGGGGACCGATTTCGATTACTTCGGTGAGTTGGCATGGCCGATCAGCGAACAGAAGATGTTAAAAAAGGGTAAATTAACCTCACAACAGATACAAAACAGAGAGCTGCTCCGTTCGGTCATGAGAGCCGGTCGCTTCTGGAATATACAAACAGAATGGTGGCACTTTAATGCGATGCGCCGGGAAGTGGCACGCGAAAGATACCCGATGGTGGAATAGGGTGAACGGGGGCTTTAGAAAAAAATGTAATTTTGTCGACAAACCAAACTATATGATGTCAAAAAGAACGAAATACCGTGTGCTGCCGGTGGCAGGAACCGCTTTGCTGGCTGTACTTCTGCTGATTTTTTTTAGTGCCAGCAGGCACCACAGTAGTGGGAAAGAGCGTGTGTTGCTGGAGCAGATGCTCCGAAGCCTGAGCCTGATCCATTATGATCCGTTTACCCTGGATGATCAGTTCTCAGAAGCGCTGTTTGACGAGTACCTGAGAGTGCTCGACTTCAATAAGAAATTTTTTCTCGCCTCTGATATTGAAGAGCTCTCAATCTATCGACACGATCTTGATGATCAGCTTACGAAACGGGAGCTCACCTTTTTTGAGGCGGTTGAAAAGATCATTCCTAACCGGATCGAAGAGGCTTCAGCTTATTATAAAACCATTTTGGCTAACCCATTTGATTTTACTGTGGATGAGGAAATTGAGCTTGACAGCAGGAATATCGAATGGGCAGGTACCA
>SKPS01000157.1 GCA_007119395.1 Lentimicrobiaceae bacterium | reverse complement strand
GTTTTGTTCATGTGGTTTAGGATTGATTCCAGGGAATGCGGTCAGGATCCAGGTTGCCTCCACTCAGAATGATCACGATATGTTTGTTTTGAAACGGTTGAAACCGTCTCTCCCCACGGAGTTGCAGCAGCGCTGCGAGTGGGACTGCAGCAGAGGGCTCGGTGACCAGCTTCATCCGTTCCCAAATGAGCCGCATGGCCTGCACGATGTATGTCTCATCGGCTGTGAGAATACCGGACACGTGGTCACGAATGATGGGCCATGTATTAGAACCGAGCGAAGTAAGAAGTCCATCGGCAATGGTAATGGGATTGATTGAGGGGATCCATTCCCCGGCTTTGAGTGAACGGTACGCATCATCAGCACCCGATGGTTCAGCACCATATACTTTTGTATGGGGCGACCATGCCAGGGTGCTTGCCAGCGTACCACTCAGCAATCCACCACCACCGACCGGAGTGATCACTACATCGGGGGACCCGTTAGAATCTTCATACACCTCTTTGGCACAAGTGGCCTGGCCGGTGATCACAGCGAGATCGTTGTAAGGGTGCACTTCAAAGGCTCCCGTTTCAGCCATCACCCCCTTCAAAGTGGCCTCACGATCAGAAAGGGTAGGGGCACAGAAAACAATCTGCCCGCCATATCCTTTTACGGCCGATACCTTAACCTTCGGGGCAGTCTCAGGCATTACGATCCGGGAAGGGATGCCCCGAAGTTTTGCCGCCCTGGCCAGAGCCTGCGCATGGTTGCCGGAAGAGTGGGTGCACACACCGTGTTGAATCTGTTCTGCAGTTGCTGAAAACACAGCGTTGACAGCACCACGCGATTTAAAAGCACCCACCTTCTGGAAGTTCTCACACTTGAAGAAGATGTTGGCACCTATCAACTGGTTGATGGCAGCCGATGAGAGGAGAGGGGTGCGGTGCACATACCCATGGATTCTTTCATGGGCTTTGGTAACTTCATCAGCCGTTGGCACTGCAGCAAACAGATGTTTACTCTGCTGAGGCATCGGGGAAATAGGTGTTGATAATCGCGTCTGACGCCTCATCAAGCATTGAGAATACCATTTCAAAGCCATCGTCGCCACCATAGTAGGGGTCAGGTACGGAAAGATTGCTGCCGGGCTTTACCTCATTCATGATCATCTTAACCCGCTCATGCTTCGTAACATCATCGGTGAGCCGTAACAGATTCTTATAGTTCTCCTGATCCATGGCAAATATCAGATCAAACTGATCGAAATCAGAGACATCAAAAGGTCTTGATCGCTGATCGGTGATATCAATACCGTAACGTTGACAGGTCTCCGTGGCGCGATCATCGGGGAGTTCGCCTTCATGCCAGCCCGATGTGCCGGCAGAATCTACCATGGCATCAATGCCCCTCTGTTTCAGTTTCTCTTTCAAAATACCCTCGGCCATGGGAGAGCGGCAAATATTGCCTAAACATACCATTAATATACGCTTCATCATTGTTCAAGTTCTATGGCAGGTATAACCATCCACCGTAGTCGTGATGAATGATACCCAATTCAACCTGCCATCCTGTTCATGGATTAACTATGCTTACAGTTTGATTTTTTTCTCCAGCTCATCTACGTAAAGCTTGAACTGTTTGTCGGTCTCCTGTAGATTGGTTACGGTACGGCATGCATGCAATACTGTCGCGTGGTCTTTGTTGCCACAGTGAAGTCCAATGGTAGCCAGTGAAGCCTTGGTTAGCTTTTTGCTGAAATACATTGCCAGTTGTCTGGCTTGTACAATTTCACGTTTACGGGTCTTGGAAACCATCAGTTCAACGGGTAGGCTGAAGTAGTCACAGATCACCTTCTGGATATAGTCAATAGAGATCTCACGTGTGGTGCTTTTCACAAACTTATCGATCATCTGTCTGGCCAGATCGAGTGTTATGGCTTTTTTGTTCAGTGACGATTGGGCGATGATTGAAATGAGGGCACCCTCCAGTTCGCGTACGTTGGTTGTAACAGAATAAGCCAGGTATTCAACCACTTCGGAAGGAATGGTGATACCGTCGTTGTAAAGTTTCTTCTCAAGAATAGCAATACGTGTTTCCAGATCAGGGACCTGCAAATCGGCAGAGAGACCCCATTTGAAGCGGCTCAGCAACCGGGGTTTGATCCCCTGCATTTCAACTGGTGGCTTGTCGGAAGTGATGACCAATTGCTTGCCATTTTGGTGCAAATGGTTGAAAATGTTAAAGAAAACATCTTGCGTTTTTTCACGGCCGCTCAAAAACTGAATGTCATCAACAATGAGCACATCCATCATTTGGTAAAAATGGACAAAGTCGTTTTGTGAACCGTTCTTTACAGCATCAATAAACTGGTTGGTAAACTGATCCAGTGTAACATACAGTACTGTTTTATCAGGAAAGTTGGTTTTCACATCCAGTCCGATGGCCTGTGCAAGATGTGTTTTGCCAAGCCCAACCTGGCTGTAGATGAGCAGTGGGTTAAACGCTGTTTTCCCGGGCGACTGTGATACGGCATAGCCTGCACTTCTGGCGAGTCTGTTGCAATCCCCTTCAATAAATGTATCAAAGGAATAGCTCTCGTTGAGTTGTGAGTTCACCTTGATCTTGCGCAACCCCGGTATAATAAAGGGATTAGGTATCTCTTTGGCATTGTCACGGTTCAGGTCAATAGGCATTGAAACAGATGCATTTCTTGTAGCAGACCGGTTTGAGGTGGGCATGTGTACGCTGAATTGCTCGCCTTGCTCTCCATTACCGGAAGATCCATCCATGATGATCTTGTACTCTAACCGACCCTCAGTACCAAGCTCTTTGCGAATGGTTTTCCTCAGTAAGGTTATGTAGTGCTCCTCGAGCCACTCGTAGAAAAACTGACTGGGTACCTGGATAGTCAGCACTTTTCCATCAAGTTTTACCGGTGTAATGGGCTCAAACCATGTCTTGAAGCTCTGTTGACTGATGTTATCACGGATAACATCCATACAGTTTTGCCAAACTTCAGTACAAGTTCGATTCATATAGTATAATGTTTTTATGGTTTTCAAAGATCAAATTCCATGTGCAAAAATGCGTTCAAAAATGATTGATAAAAACGCAAAATAATACTTGACTTTTATATTTATTTTCTTAAGAGACATTTCTTCAATCTGCTTCGTAAGTTTTTTTTTAATCCTTTCAGATACGCCCCTTTAGAGAAAAGTGATTTCATTCGTACGGATGATTTACATGCTTAATCTTTTTGCAACAACAATCTGTTCCTCTTAAACTGGATTTTTAACATATGTTTAATTCGTTTATTGTATTGATAATCAATGCTATAGATGTTTATTTGTGCTAACATATTCAACATGAGAATGATCGGTTGTATCATGGTTCTCCGACTGCCCAGATCAACTCAGCCTGCCCTTCCAGACCCCGGTTCATTTTATCTTTGATACCCGTTGGCACCTTACATTGGATTTCACACTTCAGGTCAAAATGGTTCGTTACCATCTCAATTTCATCCTCCTCCTTGATCATTTTCATCACCTTGTTCATCACGGGGTATTCGAACCGGATGGTGAGATCGGTTTTGGTCAATTTCTTTACAATAGTGGTATCATCGATTGCATCTCGTGTAGCTGACCGGTAGGCATTGATCAACCCGGGTACACCCAGCTTGACACCCCCGAAATAGCGGATTACCAGAGCCAGCACATTGGTGATTTCTTGGCTCAGCAGCTGTCCGTGAATTGGCTTTC
>SKPS01000304.1 GCA_007119395.1 Lentimicrobiaceae bacterium | reverse complement strand
CAGCGGTTGCTGTGTAGCCGGTGTTGGTACCGGAGGCAACTACGCCATTGTAAAAGGTAGAGGTAGTCGTTACATCAGTTACAATACTGCAGTTCTGTATCACAATATTGTTGGTATTGGGGGTGATATGGATTGCCCATCCATAGCTTCCGCTTGGGTCGGCTTCGATGGTTATTCCATCAAAAGTGATGTGTGAGGTGCCATCAAATCTTACGGTGTATCTGTCATCTGAAGTATTTTGCTCAAACGTCAGGATGGTTGTGGCCGGATCGGTTCCCACAAAGGTGATGTTGTTGGTAGCGGAAACACCGGTATAGTTCTCAATAATAATCTGCTCGTTGTAGGTTCCCGGAGCCACCTGGAAGGTGACTGCACCGATCACACCACCGGCTTCCAGGGCGGAAGTCGCTTCGGTAAATGTGGCAAAATCAGGCGATGCTCCACCAATGGTATAGGTGCCAATCAGTGGCACAGCAAACCCAAAGGGGCCTGTCCAGTCGGAAGTGTCGCCGGGGGCACAGATCGAACGCACATAGAATTCATAGGGCATCATGCTTAATCCAGATAGCACATAAGGGTTGGAAGTGGTGATCACCGAGTTACCGGTGCCCTGTGTAAATCCTTCTGCATCATACTCTATTTCCCATTCTGTAGCTGTTCCTATTTCGGTCCAGCCCAGCTCCATGGTGCCGGCTGATACAAACGTAGCTGAGAGTGCAGCAGGGAATGGGCATGATGGAGGGGGCAAAAGTTCAATCATCACGATGCCGTCGCCTGCATGGTAGCCGGCAACATTCACCGGGTTGATGCCATTATTCAGCGATCCGCCACCACCGGCTTCACCTCCCCATGCTCTGCCGCCACCGGAATATCCACCGCCACCACCGGCACCAGAGGTGTTGTTGGAAGAGCCACCCCCTCCAAAGCCGCCTTCACCCTGTGAGGATGCGTCACCACCTTGACCGCCGTTGATAAAGGCATAACCTCCAATACCGGAACCGTTTCCAAGGAATCCGGCTCCACCGCCGGCGTTGGTGTTTCCATCACCGCCAGCTCCATTGTCGCCACCATTTACACCGCTGCCGGCACTGCCATCGGCACCCGCAGTTCCAATCTGACCTTGCAGGTTGACCAGATCGGCAGTGCGGTGTCCACCCGCACCTCCTGCGGCTACCAGTATGTTGCCTACTGTATTAAACGGGTTGCTCACAACAAATGTACCGCCACTGCCATTGATGGCGGCTGAACCAATCTGTCCGACCAACACTTGTAAGATCTCTCCCTGCGCAAGAATAAACTCCCCTTCAATTTTGGCTCCCCGTTGGTTGGATACTTCATCGTAACCGGCTCCCAAAGCCGTTAATCGGTATAGCCCGCTCTCAGGAACAACCCACTGCTGAATACCATTTACCGAAGTGACGGAATTATACAGAGAGTCACCGGGTAGATAGGTTGCATCAATTTGTGTCTGGGTAGGTCCTACTCTGCCGGTTGCACCTGCACTGGTAAAACAATAGGTGTTGGGTGGGCAGACAAATGGTGCGGCAGGTGTTGTTACACTATAGGGCCCTGCCCAGTCAGAGGTGTCACCCGGAGCACAAATAGATCTTACATAGAAATCGTAAGCAGTGGCAGGATCTAAACCTGGTATAGTAGCCGGCTTGGTAGTGGTGATTCCGGTCATCCCTGTTCCCTGAGGAGCACCCGCAAGTACCCCCTCGATCTCCCACTCGGTTGCACCGCTGTTCTCAGTCCAATCGAGATCCACCGTTGTAGAGGTGATGTTGGTCGCCATCAAACCTGAAGGTAGAACACAACTGGGTGCTGGTCCATAATAAGCTACCACCATCCAGGTGCCGTCATCCACTTTGTTGTAGGATGCGTCACAACCGCTTCCACCCCATGTGCGACCAGCGTGCATAACGATATCCACATTACCCGTTGCCCCATTGGCAAAAGTCAAACCCGTGCGGGCATAGCTATAGGTGCCCCCCAATCCCGAGCCTGAGGCCACATCAGCTTCTCCCATGCTGGTATTCACACAATACATCCAGGAACGCTGCTCAGACATATAAGCGCCAGACCCAGTCGTCATTTCATATTCTACATCTACACTGGTGATCCAGTTCCCCGGGGGAATAGTGATGGTCATGGTGCCGGGACATGAAGACAACTGTCCCAGGGACTGGAACCCCATATCAGAAGCAATATCCCCTGTTGTATATGTTTCGCATACCGCATTGGGTGGGCAGGCAAAGGCGGTAGTCACAGTATATGGCCCTGCCCAACCGGATGTATCACCCGGAGCACAAATAGATCTTACATAGAAATCGTAAGCAGTGGAAGGATCTAAACCGGGAATATTAGCCGGCTTGGTAGTGGTGATGCCGGTCATGCCCGTTCCCTGAGGTGTACCTGCTAGCACACCCTCAATCTCCCATTCGGTCGCACCGCTGTTCTCAGTCCAATCGAGATCCAGCGCAGTGGGGGTGATGTTAAACGCAGTAAGGCTTGTTGGAACCAGACAGGCTGGTGGTGGCCCTAAGGTCAATCGCATGTTGGGCCTCTGGAAGGCGAAATCTGTTGTTGATGTAGAACTGCATACCGTTGCATTGTCAGCACGATACCATACAGATGATTCATACGTGGTAGCACTCTGATTGTGAATGGCATTGTTCGACCATCCTGTATTGTTAAAACAGGTCTCAATGACCAGGTTACTGGTGCCATCCCAGGAAAAAGGTGTGGTGAATGTGTGAACATTCCACCCTGCAACATCTGTATATGACGGCGCAAGGTAGACCGGATCCATCGGCCCCGTATGCCAGGTGGCAAGATTCGTGGCCGTGGTAGCCCCAATCTTGATCTCAAAATTTGTTAACGGGGTGCCTTGAGCCGATGACACATCAAAAGCGAGGGCCAAGATGTGGTCAGCCGAACCGCCGGCGGCAATGATCTCTGAGGCAGGGATCAAAAACTGGTGCCGGGCACCATAATAAAAGTTGCCGTAAGGCGCGGGATATCCCGAAGTCGTGTTGTTGATGGTTCCCGTGCCAATGGTGACATCAACCTGCGCATAAGTCCTGGGTGTCAACAGTAACATACATACTGTTAGTAACACCATCGTTCCAATCGAAAAAGCAGAAGTTCTTTTCATAATGGGTTTTGGTTTAAGATTATTTTTCTTTTAATGGTTTGTTGATAAATACAGCGGTATCACGTTCAATGGTACACAAATTTGTGTACCATTGCACTGTTATACCGCAAATCATTGTTTGTGGTTAACTGCTGTGTTGGTGCAATAAAATATCTGATAATCAATAGAATGATTAGAGAGGTAGGGTACGTTTTGCTCCATAGGCAACCTGTTTTTTGGTTTTTGCTAACGAATTACAATATTAACACTTTTTTGCATTTCCCACAACAGAAAACGCATTTTTTTTGTTAAAAACTTCTGATTTTTTCTTATACCCTTGATAAACAGTTTATAAAAATGAAAAAAATGGTCGATTGACAATGCCCTGCTCCTGACGTGCCCCTTTTTAACGGCCAAATCTTATTTTGAGGTGCTGGGTATAAGTAGAACAACACTTTGATAATTGGTATTGAGATGTGGTTGAAAGCAAATTGGCATATTAGCAGACAAAATAGCCTCATCCTCTGGTCCCTTCTTGATGTCAAAAGCGTGACAGGTTCGGCTGGAGGAGGGGAGTGCATTGTATTTCTGTACATTAAAGCCCACATCTGCTATATATACCAGTTTTTTAACACACATTTTTTT
>SKPS01000017.1 GCA_007119395.1 Lentimicrobiaceae bacterium | reverse complement strand
GGAGAGGGAGCCGCTGGAAGAGAAGTACGACATGCACGAGTACATCACCGAAATCGAGCTCATGGAGGATGCCGCATCGGTGGGTAAGACAATCATTGACAGCTATCTCTACAAGGAGCTGGGGATGGATATCTTTGAGGTGAGAAGGGAAGGGACCCGCTATGTGTTGCCGTCCCGTGACTTTGTGCTTCAGGCAAACGATATTCTGAAGGTAAAGTGTGACCTGCAGAAAATCAAGTCGATGAAAGACCGCGCCAGGGTGATGGTCAAGTCTTCATGGCGTATCGGTGATGATGACCTGAAGAAGAAGGATTCCACCCTGGTTGAGATTGTGGTAACAGCCAATTCTGCTTTTGAGGGGAAAACTCTCAGTGACATTGACTTCAGGCGAAGGTTCCGGGGGGTGCCGCTTGCCATTCGTCACCGTGCAGAAGTGGTGCATGAGTTCTTGTATGATGTGCCCATTAAATCGGGGGATGTGATTCTGGCGGAGGTGAGAAACTTTTATCTTCCGGAGTTAAAGAAGCAGCAAAAAGCGCAAGACACACCGTTTGTCGTTTTGTCGGAAGACCCGATGATCGACTTCAACAAGTCGCGTTTTATCTATGTGTTTGGCCTGATCATCTCTGTGATGGTGTTGGCCACCACCGGGCTGGCAGATATTTTGCCGGCCACCATGACCGCTGTCACTTTGCTGGTACTAACAGGTGTGTTGAATATTCGCGAGGTGTACCAAGCGATTGACTGGCGTGTGGTGGTGTTGTTGGCTGGTTCACTGAGTATGGGTGCAGCGATGAGCGAGACGGGTCTCGATAAGGTGATTGCGGGGGGCATTATCTCTCTTGCGGGCCCTTGGGGTCCGGTTGCCATTGTCTCGGCGCTGTACCTTGTTACAAATCTGCTCACCGAGGTGATGTCGAACAATGCTACCGCGGCACTCCTTGCCCCCATAGCCATTGCAACGGCAGGGGGATTGGGGGTGAGCCCAACACCCTTCCTGATGGCCGTCGCCTTTGCCGCTTCAGCCAGCTTTATGACTCCCGTCGGGTATCAAACCAATACCATGGTGTATAGCGCCGGGCAGTATCGCTTCGCCGATTTCCTGAAAGTGGGGTCGCTGCTGAACCTGTTCTTTTGGTTGTTGGCAACGCTCTTTATACCCATCTTTTATCCGTTTTAACATCCCCAATGATTCGTAATTATGGAGCTCATAAAAAAATACTTCCCCCAATTAAATCCACTGTCCATGGAGAAGCTGGAGCAACTCACTCCTTTGTACCATGAGTGGAACAGCAAGATCAACGTGATCTCCAGGAAAGACATGGAGCATTTTGCTGAGAGGCATGTGCTCTACTCCCTGTCTGTTGCCCTGAAATACCCTTTTCTTCCCGGAACCGGTGTGCTGGATGTGGGGACAGGGGGAGGGTTCCCCGGCATACCGCTCGCTATCATCATGCCCGACGTTCAGTTCACGCTGGTTGACTCCATCGGGAAAAAGATCAAAGTGGTGCAGGAGGTGGTTATGGAATTAAACTTGTCAAATGTGGAAACAATGCAAACAAGGGTTGAGAAGATGCACCAAAGCTACGATTTCGTAGTAAGCCGTGCCGTAACCGCCTTGCCTGCCTTCGTGCCGCTCGCCGGCGCCCGCGTGAGAAAACGCGGCTTTAACCACTTCCCCAATGGAATCATTTACCTGAAAGGGGGAGATACCGATCGGGAATTGCTTGAACTGAAAGGATGGCACCATAAGGTCACTGACCTGAACACCCTTTTGCAAGAACCCTTCTTTGATACCAAAAAGATCGTGTTCCTGTCGAAGACCAAGGTGTGATGAATTTTCACTATTTTTGCAAACTTGCGTGAAGATAACTTATTAAATCAATACAAAACAACTCATTATGACAAAACAATCAATTGATCAACTTTCGCCTAAGGCGGTTTGGAAACATTTTTACAGTTTAACGCAGATACCTCGCCCTTCGAAGAAGGAGGCTGCGGTGGTGGCATTTATGGAGCAGTTTGCCAAAGAGAACAACCTGGAGTTCATCCTCGACAAAGTGGGGAATGTGATTCTGCGCAGAGAGGCATCTTCCGGAATGGAGAACCGCAAGGGGATCGTATTGCAGGGTCACCTCGACATGGTTCCGCAGAAAAACAGTGATACGGAGCATGATTTTGAAAAAGATCCGATTCGTGCCTACGTTGACGGAGAGTGGGTAACGGCTGAGGGAACCACCCTGGGTGCCGACAATGGCGTTGGTGTGGCTGCTGCCATGGCCATCATGGCCGACCGGGAGCTGAAGACAGGGTTGGTTGAAGGGCTGTTTACCATTGATGAAGAGACGGGTATGACCGGCGCTTTTGGGCTGGAACCGGGTATTTTGAAAGGGGATATCCTGATCAACCTCGATTCTGAGGATGAAGGACTGCTCTACATTGGCTGTGCCGGTGGCACCGATGCCAATGCTGCCTTTGACTATACGGAAGAGGCTGTTGCCGGGGATGTTAAAGGTATGAAAATCAGCGTTACCGGGTTAAAAGGGGGGCACAGCGGAATGGATATCGCGTTGGGCAGAGGCAATGCCAACAAGGTGTTGTTCCGGTTCTTACAGCAGGCTGAAAAGGAGTTTGGCTTCAGGCTCAGTAGTGTTGAAGGGGGAAGCTTGCGCAATGCCATCCCAAGGGAAGCGTTCTGTACAGGTACCATCCCGGCCAACCATTTTGAGCAGTTTGCTAAAGCCATCAATGAATACGCCAACATAGCAGGTGCTGAGCTTTCTGCTACCGAACCCGATATGTCTGTTGCTTTTGAAGAGATAGCGGCTCCTGCATCATGGATTGATGCTTCAACCCAAAGCAGACTCATCAAAGCGGTGATCGGCTGTCCGAATGGAGTGATGAGGATGAGCGATGCCATGGAGGGGCTTGTTGAGACATCCACCAACCTGGCGATTGTGAAATCTGAGAACAAGCAAGTAGAGATTAACTGCTTGATGCGTAGCTCTGTTGACTCAGCCAAAGTGGCGTTGGGTGAGATGATTGCCAGCGTCTTTGAACTGGCAGGTGCCAAAGTGTGGTTTGCCGGTACCTACCCCGGATGGAAGCCCAACCCTGAATCGGAAGTGCTGAAGCTTGCCCAGAAAGTATACAACGACAAATACGGGAAAGTGCCCGGACTTATGGCCATTCACGCCGGTCTCGAATGCGGACTACTGGGTGCCGTATACCCGCACTGGGATATGATCTCGTTTGGCCCTACCATTAGGTTCCCCCACTCACCGGATGAGAAAGTACATATAGGGTCAGTAGAGAAATTCTATGACTTCCTGATAGAGATGGTGAAAAATGCACCCGTAAAATAGATTGAAAATTTTTTCCCATCCTGTTTGTGTGTATGAAAAAAGGTTGTATTTTTGCACCTCGAAAAAAACAATAGATCATGAAACGGACATATCAGCCTTCGAACAGAAGAAGAAAGAACAAGCACGGATTCAGAGAGAGAATGGCTTCAGCCAACGGACGCAAGGTGTTAAACCGTCGTCGTGCCAAGGGGCGTAAAAAGCTGACCGTTTCTGACGAGATGCGGTTTAAGTAGCCACTGATATACTTTTCAGACTTACAAAGCAAGCTGCTATGGATACGTTCCTTGGCGGCTTGCTTTTTTTTTTTACAATACGCTGCGCTGAAAGGGTGGGTGTTTCGCTTATTCATTGCTAAAAATGCACTACTTTCGCTGTTTCAAACCAGATCAGAAGGTGGAACAAGAGTTAAAGAAGGTTCTT
>SKPS01000152.1 GCA_007119395.1 Lentimicrobiaceae bacterium | reverse complement strand
GCGAAGCACCCATTACACATAGAGCCACACCCATGCCATGACGGCCAGGAATGCGGCGGCGGGGCCGGCCAGGATAAAGAAGACTCCACCTTTACGGAACTCTTTCTGTTCGATAAGTCCGGTGGCGTAGGCGATGGCATTGGGAGGTGTGGATACGGGAAGCAACAGTGAGCATGAGCAGCTTATGGCCACGATCACTGGCACAGCCACTCCAAAGGGTGCTGGCAGTGTGACAGCCAGTGGAATCAGGATGGAGGCTGCGGCCGTATTGCTCATCACGTTCGACAGCAGTACGGCGATCATGCTGAACATCACCGCCACCACGGCGACAGCCACCGGAAGGTTGTTGATCTTCCCCATGATGATATCGGCCAGGCCTACATCCACAAGGGCAATCCCCAGAGCCAGTCCACCCGCTACAAGCATCAGTGTATCCCAGGGAAGTGCCCGTACCTGGTCTGAGTTCATCACTTCGGTGAGGGTCAGGAAGAGGATGGGCACAGCAGAAGTTGCTGCTACAGGAATGCCGTGCAAGGGTTCGGTAACCCATAACCCGACCGTTACAAAAAGGGTTACAATCACAGACTTGCGTTTGAAAGGTTCAATGGTGGCATCACTTTGCGGGATCTGTGACAAATCCAATACGGCATCTTTCACTTTGAGCTTCCAGGCAAGGTACTTATAAAACGCAAACACCAGCAGCAGCCCCAAAGGGGTCCCTACCATCATCCAATCGATAAAGGTGATGTTGATGCCCTGCTCTTGCAGCGCACCAACGGCAATGACGTTGGGGGTGCTGCCTATGATGGTGCCGATACCTCCTACCGATGCTGCTGCCGGAATTCCAATCAGCAGGGCTTTTGAATAGTTGGAGGTTTTACCCATCAATTTGATCAGTGGCAATATCGATGAGATCATCATGGCGGTGGTGGCAGTATTTGACATCACCATACTGGCCACGGCGGTTACCAGCATCAATCCCATCAGCAGCTTTTCCGGCTGGTCACCGAACCTGCGGATGGTAAAGCGAAAGAGCCAACGGTCAAGTTCTACCTCTTTCATGCCTTGTGCCAGAAAAAACCCACCCAGCAAGAGCCATATCACATTGCTGGTCCACGTCTCCACATACACATCCACCGGAGCCGTATCACTGACAACATAGTCGGTTCCAAAGCCAAACACCAGCATAACGATGATGAAGATTCCGACTGCAAAAGGTGGTATGGCCTCTGTTACCCAGAGACCAATAGAGAGTATTCCGAGAAAAAACACATAGTCAACGGGTGTACCATAACCCAGTTGACGAAAAAAGTAGGTGATGATCAGAGCGATCACTAAGTTCCCAATAAACGTAGAGGTATTAAAAAGCCACTTCAGCCGGATCTTCTTGTACCATTTTTCAGCAGCGTAACGCGAATCACTGGTTGCCATAGTTTCATTATTGGTTTGTACATGTCTGCAATTACCTGAAAACTGACGGCAAGATACATATTTTTTGCTGAATGACGGGTTGATCAGATCCTTTTTAGCATGGTTATCGGGTATTAAACTGCCCTGTTATTAATCATCAAATAAGATACTCGTCAATATTCAATCTGGATAATCTGCGGTGAACACAATCATTTGCCAAAGTTATTTACAAGAGCAAAAGACCAGTTCACCGCAAATTGGTTATATTTGGCAGATTCATTAGGGTTGAATCAAGAGGCCCGCATTATTACGGACTAATTCTTCACAATTCTCCAGGCTTTGCCGGGGAATTGCTCAAGGGTGAGGATGTATGTTGCCGTGGGAAGTCTGGAGAAATCCATCCTGTAGGGGAACTGATCCACCACAGTTTCAAGAACCTGCATACCGAGAAGGTTGGTTACACGAACTCTCTGGCCCAATGTAAGGTCATTGCCTTCGATCACGAGATGATCTTTAACAGGATTGGGATACAGCAGCACCTGTTCACTGAGGTCATTGTTCATCGACTGTGCACTCATGGTCTCTGCCACTTCAATATAACAATACCTGACCACTGTATCACTGCCGAGGTGATTTGTCACCACAAGTTCTACACGGAATATACCTGTTTGGTTGTAGGTGACCGTTGGGTTTTGGGAGTTGCTGGCAGCGGGCACCCCTCCTTCAAAGTACCACTCCCATGTGGTGGGGTGGTAAGACGAGAAGTCGGTAAACTGGACGCTTTCCCCTGTAAGGATCTTGTATCTTGAAGCATAAAAATCGGCCACCGGTGGGTGTGGCTGTGAATTTCTGAAAGCCACTATCTTGGTTCCTTTACCTGACATAATCATGGTGCCATTGAACGATAAGCTGGGGTGAGAATAGATGATTTGCGAGAGGCTGTCGTAACTCCAGATCACCGTTTGCAGATCGTGTGAGAGGGCCATATATTGGTTTACCTCATCGCTCAGGATGACCATAGAGTCTCTGGTAGCTATCAGAGCGGAACGCAGGTGTAGCCCACCCACCGAAGATTGTGACATCACCTGGCCGTTATGGTGATTGATCCGCACCACATATCCGCTGTCGATATACAGCAAATGGCCATCGGCATCAATGGCCGGATAACGAGCGAGGGACATCTGGCTGGGGGTATGTTGCCACTTAACCGCAAACCCCGATCCGGTATCGGTTATCGCGTACAGGTCATCATCCTCTCTGAAAATATAAATGGTGCCATCATGCCCGATAAAGTGGTGTGCATTCTGACTTACTCTGCCCGGTATCGGATCAGACTCATACAACTTAAAGCCGGTGGATAGATCATAGGCCGCCAGACGTTTTGTCTCATTACCAGTACCAGTAATCATATATAACGTGTTGCCGTAAGCCGCCTTGAGGCCATAGGGATAAACCCACACGTAATCGTAAATTACCCACCGGGTTGCACCAGTGTGCTTGTCAACACTTCTTAGCACACAGGGTTCCTCCATCGTGCAATTGATCACAAGGTTCCGCTCACAGTCAAAGATGGGACTGTCAAGCATGCCAAATGCAAATCCCGGCACTGTCCATTTCACTTCGCCATTTGACGGATCCAGTGCATAATAAGAAAGTCCATCACAAACATAGTCGTAAACATACACAGCATCTTCATTGAATGCGATCACCTGCATCTGGTTATCAGAGGCGTAGTCGGGAAACACCCACAATAGCTGACCAGTATGCAATGAGCGACATTCGACCACGGAATTGTTATCACCGTAAAAATCCCAGCGTGTGGTAACAAAACGGTCGCCAAATGTGTAGATGTTCCCTCCCCAACCAGTCTCTGCAGCGTTGTTCACGGTCCATAACGGCGTCTGTACCTCTTTAAGACCGTAATGCGGCGAGTAATTGTTGCGTTGATTTCCGCCATACAGCGCATTCCACGACTGCGCTGCTACAAATTGACACATGGTGCCAAGTACCAATAGAATAATGAATCGTCTCATAGTAGAAATATTTAAAAGGTTGATAATGGTTGAACTGAGCCACTGCTCGGTTTCATTTGGTTTCATAATTATCCGTATTTCGTCATCGGGTTGATTGTCTGATTTCCAATATTGCTTCAAGCTAAAAACGGAACTGCGGTCAATGTGTAGCCCGTGATCAGCTGCACTTATCACAGGGTCTTCTTGAAAGGCGTCAGCCAACACCAGAGAGAGCGGCTTCAGCCCGCCTGATCCGTGTGAGTGTTTGTTTACTTGAGTTTTCATGACGGTAGGGGTTATAAGTGTACTTGCTTTTCCGGGGAGATAATTGTTGTTATTCATCGACAAAAGTATGATTGCCGGCACCGCGG
>SKPS01000162.1 GCA_007119395.1 Lentimicrobiaceae bacterium | reverse complement strand
TTGTTTCCTGTAAACATCTCTGCTCCTTCAGGAGAACAACCCACAGCGCTGTCGCATTACGTAACATTGCTTGACACCGTTCAAACGATTTTTGCCGAGAACTTCAGAAGTGCACGTCGCAATATGAGAGCCGCCGGCTATTCCGGTGACCTGAACCACCAGCAGTGGGTGTTGATGGAACCTCAAATGGATCCCTCGGAATTGATCAGTGCACTGCAGGGCATCACCCCACACGCACCCGGTGCCATCCTTTCAGAAGCCGGAATGCCAGGCATCGCAGACCCCGGTGCTGAAGTGGTGGCCATTGCACACCAATTGGGCATCAAAGTGGTACCGCTGGTTGGCCCCTCCTCAATGTTCCTGGCACTGGCTGCCTCAGGATTCAACGGGCAGCAATTCACGTTTCATGGATATCTGCCTGTGAACGAAAACGAAAGACACAAAGCCCTGAAAAAACTTGAACATGAATCATTGCAATCAGGGTATACCCAGATCTTCATGGAGACACCCTACAGGAACCTGCAAATGATTCAAAGCATCTGCAAAGTGTTGCATGACAACACCATGGTCTGTATCGCTGCCGATATCACCGGAGAACAAGAGTTCATCGCCACGCTGCCGGTCACCAAATGGCGCGGTCAAAAGCCCAATATCCATAAACGACCCGCTGTTTACCTTATCAGTGGCTGAAGCGAAATCTGTAAAGCGTTACATCAGGCACCCGCACCGCACGTCACATCTGCTCAGGAAGGGTTACCCCGAGAAGTCCCATGCTGTTGCGGAGTACCGCTCCGGTAAACGAGGAGAGGCTCACTCTGAAGGCCACCTTCCCGGGATCAGGATCATTCAGCACTGATAGGTGTTGGTAAAACTGGTTAAACAACTTTGCCAGCTCATAAGAGAAATTGGCCACCAGTGCCGGATTGAGAGATTCGGCTGACTCTTTTAATACAGAAGGGAACCGGTAAAGGTGGCGCAACAAAACGATCTCAGCCTGATCAGGCTCATAATGAGCATCAATGGTATCCGGATCGTTCGAAATTTGCATGGTGGCAGCTTTCCGCATCAGGGAGGCAATCCTTGCATGGGTATACTGAATGAAAGGTCCGGTGTTACCGTTGAAGTCAATCGACTCTTCAGGATTAAAAAGCATCTGCTTTTTGGGATCCACTTTCAGCATATAGTATTTTAAAGCACCCATCCCCAGCGTCTCAAAGAGAGCATCCTGTTCTGCCAATTCTTCATCTGACCACTTGCCCAGTGCTGAAGTGACTTTGCGCGCAGTTTTGAACATCTCATCCATCAGATCATCCGCATCTACCACGGTGCCTTCTCTGGATTTCATCTTGCCGGATGGAAGCTCAACCATACCATATGAGAGGTGCCTGATCTTCTCAGAAACATCATACCCAAGGCTGGCGAGTACTTTTACCAACACCTCAAAATGGTAGTTCTGCTCGTTGCCCACAACATAGATCATCTGTTCAGGTTTGTACTCACGAGCTCTCAGAATGGCCGTACCAATATCCTGGGTGATGTAAACAGAGGTTCCATCAGAGCGAAGCAGCAGTTTTTCATCCATCCCCTGCTCCGATAAATCAATCCACACAGAACCATCCTCACGTTTGTCAAGAACACCCCGGCTTACACCCTCATTAACAATGGACTTCCCTTCGAGATATGTATCTGATTCGTAATAGGTTTTATCGAAATGGATTCCGAGCCTTTCGTAGGTGGCATCAAACCCCACATACACCCATTGGTTCATTTCTGACCACAATTTCCGTATCTCCTCGTCGCCCTCCTCCCATAAACGGAGCATCTCCCTAGCCTCTGATATCAGCACAGATTGTTGCTCCGCCTCTTTGGGGGTAAGCCCCTTGGCTGTCAGTTGGGCAATCTCCTTTTTTAGCTCCTGATCGAATCTTACGTAATATGAACCCACAAGCTGATCACCCTTCATCCCTGTTACCTCAGGGGTCTCCCCTTTGCCGTACTTCATCCAGGCAAGCATGCTTTTACAAATGTGAATACCACGATCATTTACCAGGTTTACCCTGATCACTTTGTTGCCATTGGCTTCCAGAATAGCTGCCACTGCATGCCCCAGTAAGTTGTTGCGAATATGTCCAAGGTGTAATGGCTTGTTGGTATTGGGTGATGAGTACTCTACCAATACAGGTCGACGATCCCCGGATGGTTGCCCGAAACCAAAGCGAGTGTTTACGATCCCCTCTTTTAAAAATCCGACCCAAAATGTATGGCTTAACGTCAGGTTTAAAAATCCTTTCACAATAGTGTAACTGACGACGGAATCAGAGCTTTCAAGTAGTTTTTCGCCAATCTCTTTGCCAAGGACGTCGGGACTCTTTCCGGCTGCTTTCAGGAAAGGGAACAACACAATGGTAAAGTCACCGGAAAAATGTGGTGGCGTATCCTGTACAGCCACTTTGGTTGGGTCTATATTAATATGATATAGGGTCGACAGCACCTCTGCTGTTTGTCTTGCCAGTTGTTGCTGAATTGAATGCATTGACTTGTTTTTTTATGGGTTTGCAAAGATAATAAAAGAAGGTTGGGTTGGGTGTGCAGATTTATTCAGATTAAGGTTTATCTTTGTGCCCTGCAAAAACTTCATTGAAAATTCACAATAACAAAAACCGATTCTTATGAAATGTAAAAAGAAGAATGTGATTATCATTGGTGCCGCGGGGCGTGATTTTCACAATTTCAACACCTATTTCCGCGACAATGAAGAGTTTCATGTTGTGGCTTTCACAGCAGCTCAGATTCCTGATATTGACGGTCGTCGTTATCCTGCGGAGTTGGCAGGCAGTTTATATCCTGATGGCATTCCGATTCATGCCGAGGATGATCTTGAGAAGTTGATTGTTGAGTTGAATGCTGACACTTGTGTATTTGCTTACTCTGATGTTCCGTATACTTATGTTATGGCGATGAGTGCTCGTGTTAACGCAGCGGGAGCCAATTTTTCTCTGTTAGGGCCTGCTGAAACGCAGATTCAGAGTACCAAGCCGGTGATTGCCGTTGGAGCAGTTCGTACCGGATGTGGTAAAAGCCAAACATCACGTCGTCTGATTGAAATCCTGATGGAGCATGGCCTGAAGGTGGTGGCAATTCGCCATCCGATGCCTTATGGTGACCTTGTAGCCCAAAAGGTGCAGCGTTTTGAAACAGTTGAAGACCTGGCAAAGCACAAATGCACCATTGAAGAGATGGAAGAGTATGAGCCACACGTGGTGCGCGGAAACGTAATATATTCAGGAGTGGATTACGAAGCGATTTTGCGTGAAGCTGAGAAAGAGGCCGATGTGATTTTGTGGGATGGTGGAAACAACGATTTCGCCTTCTACAAACCCGACCTGATGGTTACTGTGGTTGACCCACATCGTCCGGGTCATGAGCTGAGCTACTATCCGGGAGAGGTGACGCTGAGGCTTGCTGATGTAGTCGTGATCAACAAAATCGACAGTGCCGGCCCTGAAGGGATTCAGCAGGTGCGCGAAAACATCAACAAAGTCAACCCGAACGCCATTGTGGTAGACGGTGCTTCTCCACTAACTGTTGACAAGCCGGAAATGATCAAAGGGAAAAGAGTTCTGGTAGTTGAGGATGGCCCCACCCTGACACATGGTGAGATGACCATTGGTGCCGGTGTGGTAGCAGCACAAAGATTTGGTGCCGCTGAAATGATCGATCCAAGGCCATACACCGTAGGCAAACTCACCGACACCTTCAAAACTTACCCCGGTATTGGAACCCTGTTGCCCGCAATGGGATATGGT
>SKPS01000161.1 GCA_007119395.1 Lentimicrobiaceae bacterium | reverse complement strand
CATGCTTAATCTTTTTGCAACAACAATCTGTTCCTCTTAAACTGGATTTTTAACATATGTTTAATTTGTTTATTATATTGATAATCAATGCTATAGGTGTTTGTTTTTGCTAACATATTCAACATGAGAATGATCGGTTGCATCATGGTTCTCCGACTGCCCAGATCAACTCAGCCTGCCCCTCCAGCACCGTGTTGATTTTATCTTTGATACCTGTTGGCACCTTACAATGGATTTCACACCGCAGGTCAAAATGGTTCGTAATCATTTCTATTTCCTCTTCCTCCTTAATCAACTTCATCACCTTATTCATCACCGGGTATTCAAACCGGATGGTGAGATCGGTTTTGCACAATTTCTCTATTATAATGGTATGATCGATTGCATCTCGTGTTGCTGACCGGTAGGCATTGATCAACCCGGGTACGCCCAGCTTGACACCACCGAAATAGCGGATCACCAGAGCCAGTACATTGGTGATGTCGTGGCTCAGCAACTGTCCGTGAATTGGCTTGCCGGCCGATCCTGATGGTTCACCGTCATCATTGGCGCGCCACTCTTCCCCTTCGAGGCCCAGTCTGTAGGCATAGCAGTGGTGTCGTGCGTCGTGATGCGATTTTCGGTATTGATCCAGGATTTCGTGTATCGTATTGAGGTTGTTCACGGGAAACACAAAACCAAGAAACCGGCTTCCCCGATCGCGGATGACAGATTCACCGGGCCTTGCTATCGTATGGTAAGCATGTTTCATGAGGGTAAAGATACTCATTTTTCTTTGGTTCTCCTGCAAAATAGCGATAAAATACTGCTATTTTTGCATAATGAGCAGCCATCGCTTTGTTGGCTGATGAGTTTGTCGATAGAAAATCAGTTTGCTATGTGTGGACGATACTTGCTGGTACAAAAGGCGGAAGTGATTGAGAGGGCGTTCAATATTGTCATCCCACCCTCCATTGGTTATCGTCCGGCATACAATATTTCAGCCGGTCAACCTGCTTTGGTGGTTACCTCTGAGGCTCCTCGGCAAGCACAATCTTTTGTATTCGGGCTCACTCCATTTTGGGCAAAAAAGCCGATGTACCTGATCAATGCCCGTGCAGAGGGTGATCACAACAAAAGCAACGAAAGGGATTACAGTGGCGACAAGGGGATTATTCACAAGCCGGCTTTTCGCAAAGCGATACGGAGTCAACGGTGCCTGGTGTTGGCTGATGCGTTTATTGAAGGAACCACCAGGGAGAAGCTGAACAAGCCGTACCTGATCTATCTGAAGGGTCGAAAACCTTTTGCCATGGCAGGAATATGGGATCGGTGGGTGCATCCGGAGAGCAATGATGAGATGTTCTCTTTCGCCATCATTACAGTTCCTGCCAATGAGCTGCTTGATCAACTGCCGCATCACCGTTCTCCTGTTATTCTCGAAAAAGGGATGGAAGATGCATGGCTTCGCGGCAGTAGCTTACAGGATGTAACCTGGATGCTAAAGCCTTATCCCGGAGAGAAGATGAACGGTTATCCGATCAGCAATAAGATCAGACCTCCCGGGGCAGATGGAAAAGAGCTGATTGTTCCTGTAGGGGAGAGGTTACAGCCGGAGGAGACCATACAGTCTGCTGAAGAGCTGAAGTTACTAGGCATGGGCAGGTATCGGCCTAACCGCTGAAGCAGTCAGTTAACGCACTTTTCAGATCGGGAAAGCTGTAATTAAACCCTGAATCCAGCAATGCACGTGGTATCACTTGCTGACTGGCCAGCAAGGTCTCATCTACCATCTGTTTCCCATTCAAAAGGTAGAGTGCAGGTGCGGGCACAGGCAGTACTATTTTAGCATTTTTCAATTTGGCTGCCAGGCGTACCAGCTCTTTCATTGTTACCGATTCTGGCGCGGTAAGGTTCCATACAGGCACCTCTTTATTGTAATCAAGCAGGTGTAATATTGCATTGGCTGCATCGTGCACATGGATCCATGAGAGAAACTGTTTACCGTTGCCGGGGTAGCCACCTATTCCGAATCGCATGGGGGCTGTGATGGCAGGGAGCGCACCGGCCTTGGCTGAGAGAACAATCCCTGTTCGTAATATGGCGATTCTGGTGTTGATGGTTTGATGAACAGCCTGCTCAACTTCACGGCACACACTGGCCAGAAAGCCATCGCCCACCATTCCATTCTCATCTGGTACCAATCCGGGATGTATACCATAATAACCTATCGCGGAACCGTGAACAAAGAGTTGAGGCTTCTCTGACACCGAATCGATGGCCTGCCGGCACATGGCGATACCATCCAACCGGCTCTGTAGTACCAACTCCTTCCGTCGTTTACTCCACCGCCCGCTGGCAATGTTTTCACCGGCCAGGTTAATCACAGCAAAGGCACCTTCAAACACCCGATGCCAGGATGTATCACCATCTACACCCCATTGAACAACGTTTATCTGTTCATGCAACCCCTTGACGTCACGGGTAGGTGAGCGCGACAACCCATACACTTCATACCCGGCTGCGTTAAGTACGCCGGCAGTCTGTCGTCCAATAATGCCGGTGATACCGGTAATCACAATCCGTTTCTTCTGTTCCATCATTCAAAGGTGTTATGATATTTCAACCCGTATGCATGTCAAACCTAACTTACACGCTTGGCACGTACGAATGGTTTCTCTCTGTCAAATAGGTACCGATAGGTGATGTGGGTTTTTTTTACCTGGCATCCCACCATCCGGGCTATGCGAATCATGGTTGGATTGAAATCTCCTATCCAATTCAGCTCTGCTTCTCTATAAGGAACCCCACTGGAGTTTACCATATCCCTGAAAGCACAAAGTAAGGCGGCCTCAACCCCTTTTCGCTGATGATCAGCCACGATACCGAAAACAAGCCCCAGGGCTTTGGTAGCTACCTTCCGAACCTTTAAATACCATAACACTTTCAGCTTTCCCAACAGGTTCATCTTGCCGTTTACAAACCTAAACACCTGGTTCATCTCAGGAATCATGATAAAGAAGCCAACCGGCTCATCATCATAATATGCGAACCAAATCAACCGTTCGTCAAGAATTGGCTTCATGGTTTTTAACAATGCCCTGGCATGGTCAGAGGTGATCTCTTTTACCCCACCGTGCCGTGTCCAGGCACGGTTATACACATGCCGAAACTCCTCAGCGTACCTGTCCAGATCCTTTTTGTTGATATGCGTAATGGTGTACCGTGGGTTTTGTGCTATTCTGTCAGCGGCTAGCTGCATATAATGCCCAATATCACCATTGGCAAATTGACGATGAAAGGTGTATTGCTCGAAATAGTTTTGAAAGCCATACGCTTCGAAAAAATCCTGGTAGTAAGGGAAGTTATAAGGCATGCAGTAGTTAGGCGGATAGAAACCATCCACAAGCAGTCCCCACCATTTGTCGCGGTCACCAAAATTCACCGGACCGTCCATGGCCTCCATTCCTCTTTCAAGCAACCACAAACGTGCTGTATCGAACAATAGAAAGGCTGCATCCCGGTTGTTGACACACTCAAAAAAGCCCATGCCGCCCGTCGGTTGGTCATACGTATTACTGATATTGTGATCAATGAAGGCAGCCACCCTGCCAATCACCTTGTCATTGGCATCATAGAGCAACCAGCGTGTGGCTTCACCATGTCTGAAGTGTTTGTTTCTTTCAGGATCAAATACCTGCTGTATGTCATCATCCAAAGGCCTGATCCAATTCGAATCATCCTTGTAGAGCCTTACCGGCAAATGGATGAATTCTTTCTCCTGTTGTACACTCTTCACCTCTTCTACTCTCATACCATGTGATTATT
>SKPS01000055.1 GCA_007119395.1 Lentimicrobiaceae bacterium | reverse complement strand
ATAAGCTGTCGTTTCGCCCTACAGCCAATAATTTTGCCCGTTTTTACCTTACGTGGAACCACGATTCGCTGCCTGGTTCAGACAGCTCCCTGTTTGTGGGGGTGGGCATGTCGTCACGCAGAGTGGGGTTATATCGCCACGAGGGGTCGGAGATCATCCCTATGATTGAAGACCCCCTTCATCCTTTAGATGGCACCGTGAATGAGATTCGTTTCAGGGTGGTGATGAAGAACGGCTGGTGGTGGATGTGGCTCGATCCTGCAGGGGGTAACAACATGGAGCTGGTTGACTCATGTCATTACACATTCTCTGCATCCGGCGTCATGGCCGGAATATGGTGCCGCTATACTGCAAGCAACGCCACGAGGGTGTATGTTGATGACGTGTACTGTGGACTTCATCATATTGACACCGTTCCCCCCAAAGTGAAAGCGCTGTGGCTTAAAGACCCCCAACAGATCACCATTGCCTTTTCTGAACCCCTTGATCCGGAGGCACCCAAGAAACTCTCATCGTTCATGGTGGGGGAACATATGATGATGCCTCTGTTGTGCATCCCCGATGCAACCGTTGAAACCCTCTATCACCTGCACTACCCCTACCCTTTCCCCGATGGGGTGCCACTCTGGCTGAATCTCACCGGAATCAGCGACAAAGCGGGCAATGTGATGCCGGATACTTCGGTGAAATTTACCTGGTTCACCGCTCCACGAAACGGGGTACTGATCAACGAAATTATGGCAAGGCCCTCTCCAACCGTAAAGCTGCCCCCATCAGAATATATTGAACTCTTTAACAACACCCTCCACGATATCTCTCTGTGTGGCTGGGTGCTACGTGTAGATGACACCCGTACCCCGTTGCCATGCCGAATGATTGATGGTGGCGGATACTATATCCTGATCGATGAGAGCGACACCCTGTTGTGGAAAGGTTACCAGGGTGTGATTACTATGCCGAGGCTGCAGCTTAGGAACAGTGGGGCTTGTATTGCATTGGAGGATTTTCGGGGTGGCCTTGTTCATGCCGTTTGTTACGAGTCGGGATGGCACAGCACCTCGTTCCATGAGGGGGGTGGATGGTCGTTGGAGTTGAAAGATCCCGGGAACCCTTGTCAACAACATGGCGGATGGGTGAGCAGCAAAGACCTCAGAGGGGGCACTCCCGGAGCACCCAACAGCCATCTGTATCCCTACCCCGACCTGCAATCTCCCCGACCTCTGCGCATCAGTGTGCTGGATGAACACAGCCTGTTGATCACCTTCACAGAACCGGTTGACACGACTGTAAACCCCTTGCAACTGTTTGCCGTTGATGGGTTTAAAGATCCTTTCTATGCCATGCAGTGGATCACACCTCTCTATACGCAAGGGATCTGGCACATAAGACACAAACTGGAGCCCTATAGGCTCTACCATCTGGTGCTAACCGATACATTGCGTGATTGCGTGGGGAATTACACTACGCAGGCCAGGTTGCCATTCGGTCTCCCCATCACCCCTGCACAGGGTGATCTATTGATCAACGAAGTGATGTTCAGGGCCGGTACATACGGAACAGAGTACCTGGAGCTGTTTAATAACTCTTCGAAAATTATCGATCTGTCGGCATGCTATCTGGCCCGTTACGACACCCTTACAGAGGTGGTTGAGCAGCTTTACCCTTTGACTGATGAGGCGGCCATGATTTTCCCCGGAGAGTATATTGTAATCACCCGCAATCCGCATGTGGTTCTGTCTAACCATCTGCAGGCATTGCCCGAGAGGGTATTTCTCAACAGCGCACTGCCGTCACTGCCAAACCAGGGGGCTTGCTATGCCCTGATTGGTGAGCACGGCCACCTCATTGAGACCATCTGTTACCACCCGGACTTCCATGCGCCCGGTATTTCTGACACGCGTGGTATTGCACTGGAACGCTTGTCGAAACGGATGGATGGAAAACGTGCTGACAACTGGTATTCAGCCTCCGCAGCATCAGGGTTTGCCACCCCTACACAACCCAATTCACAGGGGGCCACACCTGTGCTCTCATCCGCCACAGCAGAAGTTCACCCCAAGTGGTTCAACCCTCACGGAAACGAAAGCCAACAGCTCGCCTTTGTACACCTCAACCAAATCCCCGCCGGAACCAGGGCATCAGTGGTGGTCACCAATGAAACAGGGCGAATGGTCAGGACACTGCTCTCAGAAAGTATTGCAGCGTGCGGAGACACATTGCCATGGGACGGAACCTGTAATGCCGGACTGCCCTGCCCACCGGGGGTATACATCGTGTGTGTGTTCTTCTACCACCCTGTGAACGGATTGAACAGGCATAAACTGCCACTGGTACTGGTCAGAAAATAGGGCGTTGAATCTAACAGGCTGCCCCAAAATAAATGAAAGGATGCAGACCCAATAGCACTGATAAAAGACACCAGATCGGCACCATCTTGTTCGATTGCATAGGTTTTCAATTAAAAAATCGTTATCTTTGTCAATCAGGCTTCCCGGCAAATAAGACATGGGCATCCACTGTGGATTTTCCGGGTGCGCACCTCTAAAAGTGTTGCCAAGCCATGAACAGGGGCGGTGTAAAACAACCTACATACAATGAAACGCAACCCGATACAGCAAGCAAGCATCCGATATTATTACGGTATCATGGTGGTATGGCTATTGTTTCTAGCCTCTCCGGTACAAGGGCAGATGTTTGAGAGCTTACCGCCACATATTCAGCAGGAGTACGGCATCACCTTTGGCGTTACTTCGAGTGACTTCACGCAAGACTCGTCGGGTTATTCCCCGGTGGCGCTCCCTTTTGCCGGTGCATTCCTCTCGTTTTCATTCCACGACCGTTTGGAGCTTCAGGGGAGAGCCAATTTGTTCATTAAAGGGGCCAACCACAACACCCCCTACTGGCGCAACAGATATACCTACCTGGGGCTTGACTTTTCAGCTCATTACCGAATCTTTGGTTTTGTTCAGATTGGAGCTGTGTACCGTTACCATCTGGAACAGCGAGCCCAAAGGGTGCTGCTGAGTGGTGCTTCATCTACCGGGGTGATCAGAGAAGAAGTACCCGGTACAGGTAATTTCGGACAAGCGCTTGCCTCGTTACGATTTAATTTTGCCGACAACACCTCCATTTTTTTCCAATATGGCATCCCTTCACAGGAGATTCCATTCTCACATTTTCAGGTGGGCGTCAGACTGAATCTGGCACGGTTCTCTGACCCTGCCCGTTTTCAGGTACAACGCACCAACCAGAGCATCGCAAAGGACCATGCAATGGCTTTGCGCAATGGGCTCCTGCTGGTCAGACTCAGATCGATGCACAATAGCCTCCAGCTGCTCGAAGAGAGAGGGCTGTTTGAAGAGGCTGAAAGGTTGAGAAGAGCCACACAACACGAAAACCAGGAGTTGGTCAACGCATTCAGCCTTTACAACTATTCACGCGTGTTGTTCTTCTACGACTACCACGCCCACCTGGTCCGCGACGGCCTGCTAGACACCATTTTACTGAACCCCGATTTTGAACCGGTAACCCCGGATACACCCATCGGATCTATCTATATAGCCTACCTGGGCAGCTATAGCTCTTCAGACACCATTTACCACATACAACACGATCTTCAATATCTCAAAGAGAACGAAATAGCCCTTGACAGTTCAGCAGCCTATATCCAATACATAAGCCAGTCGACAAGGGTGGGAGGCATTGTGATAACAGACCAACAGTTCAATCCCGTTCCAAAACCGTTCCCGGTGTTCACTCCGGCGCTCAACCCCACCATCTTCCGCTCTGAAAGACGACTTGAACGCACCGT
>SKPS01000295.1 GCA_007119395.1 Lentimicrobiaceae bacterium | reverse complement strand
TGCCATAGGGCCACGAATTAACTTGTCGGCAAGGGTGAGCTCGGAGTCAGTAAGGAATATGGCTCTGTTCACCATTGACACCCTGTTCCCGCTCCAAAACAGGTTCAATGTGCTGTATGACGACGGGCAGATACTCACATTGCGAGCTGAGATGAACTACCAAATGGCTGAAAGGCTGAAGGTTGCGGCGAAAGTACTCTTCAGGGACCACAACATGGTGAATGAAACCTACGCCTGGCACGAACCGGTGCTTACCACAGGGCTTGAAGTGCGTTACAATATGGCCGATAAAATACTCGCCTATGCCGGGCTGAGCTATCTGCACGGCATGAGGATCAAGACATTTTCAGAAGGGGTTAAAACCACAGAGACACTGCCCGACATCTTCGACATCAGTCTGGGCGCTGAATACAGGTACACCCGGTTGTTATCGGGTTTTGTCAGGATCAACAACCTTGCAGCATCACGGTATTACCGTTGGCAGCACTACCCTTCACACCGCTTCAACTTTATGATGGGTGTAACCTATGCCCTCTGATCGGATGAGGCCTCCTGAATTTCTTATATACCGGTCATCTGCCGGTTCAGGAAAAACCCAGGCCCTGGCAAAAGAGTACCTTAAACTGGTACTCTCACAGCGTGCCAACTTCAGAAACATTCTGGCCATCACTTTCACCAACAAAGCGGCAGAAGAGATGAAGGAACGTGTACTCCACCTGCTGCATCTGTTTGGTCAAACCGAATTACCTGAAGGGTACCAGCAGAACCTCTTCAACGACATGGTAACCGATTGCGATACCACACCAGCAGAGATGAGGCGAAGAGCCAACTACATCCGAAGAGACATACTGCACCACTACAGCGATTTTCATATTAGCACCATCGACAGCTTCGTGCACCGCATCATCAGAAGCTTTGCGCTGGAGCTTAACCTGTCGTTCACTTTTGAAGTGCAGCTTGAAACGGATCAGTTCCTTCAGATGGCTGTAGATGACCTGCTGGCCGATGCCGGGCTCGACAAGGAGCTTACCAACAGCCTGGTTCAGTTCACCCGCTCATTGTTGGATGAAGAGAGAAGCTGGAATATCGATAGCGAGCTGGTGGGCTTCAGTCGGTTTCTAACGAAAGAAGAGAGCATTGTGCCGCTTGAAAAACTGACTGCATCGGGCATTGATTTCATCAAAGTCTCCGTTGACAACGCAAAATCGATACAAGCGATTACCGGTGAGTGGGACCGTTTGCTGGAAGAAGGTTCGCAACTTGAGCAGCAATGCAGAGCCGATGCCTCTGACTTCTCGCATGGAGAGAGGGGGGGGTACCATTTTTTCACCAGAACCCTTGAGAAGAGAGAGTACGCAAAACTGTTCAACCGTCACGAGAAGGCGAAAAGAATGGTCGGTTATATGGCGGGCACACAAAACTATCACTCCCCTGCCGCCTCGTCAGAAGCAAAAAGTATACTGGCTGAACTGGCCGACCTTTTACGACCGGTTTGGGAGAGGTTGACCGAAAGCATCGATCGTTTATATCCTGAACTCATCACGCGTCAACTAATTGCAAAAAACCTGATGATGTTGTCGTTAAGCCGTAAGATCAGGAACCAGATGCAGGTCACCATGGATAGGGAGAACCTGATACCGATCTACGAGTTCAACCGTTTGATATGGCATATTATCAGGGATCAGCCGGTACCTTTTGTTTACGAGCGGACGAGTGAGCGGTTTGATCATTTTCTTGTTGATGAGTTCCAGGACACTTCCACGATGCAATGGAACAATTTATTACCATTGGTTGACAACGCATTGTCGCAGGGTGGTGTAAGCATGGTGGTGGGAGATGCCAAGCAGGCAATATATCGATGGCGCAGCGGGGATGTGTGGCAATTTATAAGGCTTCCTGAGCTACGTGATGCAGAGAGTGAGCCGTTGGTAAAAGCCCGACAGGAGGCCCTGATGCGTTATACTGATCAACGCCATCTTGACCACAACTACCGGAGCAGTCGAGAGATCATCGACTTCAACAACCGTTTTTTCAGCTGGCTATCTGCTTGTTACAGTGATGAGCTAAGCGCTATTTACCGCGATCACGAACAAAAAGCGGGCGAGCATGCCGGTGCCGGAGGTGTTACGCTTCATATGATTCCTTTTGATGAGGAGAGGGCTCTTACCGACGATGTAAGCCAGCAGATTGCCGATGCCACCCTGGAGGCGGTACAGCAGTATCTCTCCCCAGAAGGGGGTGGGTATCACCCGTCGGATATCTGTATTCTGGTACGCAAACATCAGCAGGCGAAGACATTGGCATCGCGGCTTATCGCAGAAGGCTATGATGTGATTTCTGGAGAGTCGTTCCGGCTCGACACCTTCAAAGAGGCCGAGGTCTTCAGGGCGGTCGTTTCGCTGCTTATTCACCGTGGCGACAGGGTTGCTGCAACCGTGATTGGTACACGGCTGTTTCACGCCGGCCACGCCTCTGAGACGGTATTGCACTCCTTCCTGTCGCAACTCAAAGACAACCACCATACCGCACCAAACCTTTACCGGTACGTAAACACCCTGATGCGTGAATGTGGCATCCGGGGCGCGTTGGAAGAGTACATCTGCTTACCCATCTATGAGGTGGCAGAACAGGTCATCAGAGACTTTTTCGGGCACGAGGCCTCTTCTCCGGCAGTACAGTATTTGCTCGACCTCACCGCAGTGTTCGTGAAAACACATGGCAACGACTGGCCGGCTTTTCTTCTGTTCCTTGACAAGAAGATGGAGTCGTCTGTTCCGCTGCCTGAAACCGGGCATGCCATCAGCATCATGACCGTTCATAAGTCCAAAGGGCTCCAGTTTCCCGTGGTGATCTATTCCTTTGCCAATGAGATTCCGGTGGGAAGAATGGCTCAGAGCAAGCGTTTGTGGATAGACCATGAAGAGGTGGAGAGGTTTGAGGGGTTGCCGGTGTTGCTGCTGCCGTTCAGCCGGCAACTGGAGCACACACCGTTCAGTGAGGCGTTGGAGGAGGAGACCACGGCTTTGTTTCAGGATATGGTAAACTTGGTATATGTAGCCTTCACCCGTGCCATGCAACAGCTCCATGTGATCTCTGCCAAAACGAAGCACAAGAAAAATGCTGACAGGCAATTATACGATCTGTTAACGCGATTCCTTGGTGAGACGCAATTGCTTACGACGCGTGATGAAGAGCGGTTTCATTACGGGCACACCACACAGCGTCCAGAGCAGAAAGGGGATCGCCGCCCGGCATTGCGCAGGATGCCATCATGGGAGAGTTATTCGTGGCACGACCGTTTGGGCATCAGAACCGGCAACTTGTGGAGCGTTGCTGATCACCACCGGAGAGAAGCGATTGACAGGGGTACCATGGTGCACAATCTCTTGGCAGAAGTGGAGGATGCAGAGAGTCTGGAATCACTCATAGAGGATTACACGCTGCTCGGCTTGATCCCAAGGGGAGAGGCACCAGCCATCAAGCAACACCTTGAAGAGATCCTGCAGGAGGAATCGGTGAAACCATTCTTTGACCCCACGCTTCGGCAAAGGAGAGAGGCCACTTTGGTGATGCCCGACGGGCAGCTATTACGACCCGACCGGGTGGTTTATTTCCCGGATTACACCGCCGTAATAGATTTTAAGACCGGTGAACCGGCAAAGAGCCATCACCACCAGGTGAAGACCTATTGTAAAGCCATTGAAGAAGCGGGAGACGCTTCCGCAAAAGGATTCCTGATATATATTGACAAGAAAGAGGTGGTGGCCGTTTAGAATGGCCAGAACTGGTTGTCGTGCCAGATGCTCTCCATCAGCTGCTTGTTCATCTCGTTGAGCACCTGCAGGTGTGTCTGTTCCCAGTTGGCAAGCCAGCCATACAGATCCTTCTCATTCAGGTCTGTGGCCTCGGCAGCTCGCGCTGAATACACTTCAATCGCTTTGTTCTCCATGCTGATCGCAGCCGCGATGGCGGCAGCCTCATAACTGGCAGCCTCTATCTTGCCCTTTACACCCTCGGTGATGATCTTATCAACAATCGCCTCATTGGCCTGACTGTCAGAGAACTGCTGCTTGGTAAAACCCTTGTTCTGCAACACCTCTTTGTATTGCTCCGATAGAAAATCGATGTGCGCCTGCTCCTCCTCGGCCATAATCTCAAACACCTCCTTCACCTCCGGAATCGTGGTGGTCTCAGCAACTTTTGTGTAAAATGATTTGCCCCTGCGCTCAAGCAAAATGGCTGTCTTTAAAATCTCCAATGCTTTCTCGTTTTGCATCTTCCTTCTGATTTTGTTATTTTTCTGAATATAATACCGATCAAATTTTCCTGATGATCATTACCCAACAAATATATAAAAATAATCAGACAGTTCAGCCGATCCCAATTTCATATTCAATTCTTTTTTTGAGGTGATGGGATACATTGAGTGCTTTTTATGAGGATGAGGACAAGGTCGAGGCACGACCATTTGGGTAATGTTAGAAAAACTTTTCCAGCGCCATAGATCGCTCTTTTTTTTTTGGATCGGGGATTTTTTAGTTCCCGGTAGAAACAAACAAAGCACACTGGAATGGGTACCATGAATATAACCAATTAGGTTTGCTTAACCACAAAGGGCACCATGGCTTTCACAGAGGCCTCAAAGACCCTCTTATGTGTATATTGTGCCAACTTTGTGACCATTGTGGTTAAAAAAAATGATTCAGTAGATAGTGTACCCCTATTATACGGCACACCCGGCCTCCAGTATCGCAAACGTTGTATACGGGATTTGCTCCTCAGGTATAAGAACATTTTAAACAGCACATTTGCACATCAGCACATCAGCACATTAACAACATCCCCACATCTTTTTTCCCGTGAGTCCTGATAAGTCATTTGTTTAACAAAATGTTAACCGATCCCCACTGTGAACATCTACAAGGGTTGTATTGTTCTTTCTTTTAAAATAATCCAAACAAACATTTTTTATGAAAAGACAATTTATATTTTTCGGTGTGATGTTGATGCTCACCACCTTGCAACTGCCATTGCATGGTCAGTTGCTTACCGGCACGCAATCGGTTGGTAGTGGAGTAAACCAGCTTGATCTTACGGTTACGCTTGATTTGAATTTGAGCGAAGTGCAATTTGAAATAACGGGGCCTGCCAATGCCTGGTTTGGTTTTGCCTTCAATACCACGGCCATGACACCAAGTGACTACACTATTTTGGCGAACGTCTCGGGTGGGAACCCTGCTGAGTATATTATGCAACAACACTCTGCACCTATTCTTCAGCCGGTTCAGAACCTTACGGGTATCACCTCATCCACCGCTTCGGGGCGCATCACGTACGTTTTTTACAGGGCTTTAAACACGGGGGATCCGAACGATTATGTGTTCAGCACTACCCCGGGCAATCTCGACATTGCCTGGGCATACGGCACCTCCTTGGTATTGGGATACCATGCTCAACGGGGAGACTTCACCCTCACTTTCACCGATCCTTGTGCCAGTGTGCAGCCCACCATATTACCAACGGTGCACATCTGTGATGGTGACAGTGCCTTGATTTTCGGCCACTATGAATCAGCAGCAGGGGTCTACCACCATACTTACAGCAACCCCTGGTCATGCGACAGCATAGTGACCCAGGAGTTGGTTGTAAGCATGCCGGTGACAGACACCCTTCCGGCCATTCATATCTGTCCGGGCGACAGTGCTTTGATTTTCGGCCATTATGAACACACCGCAGGCTACTACTCCAACACCTTTGTCGGACAAAATCATTGCGACAGCACGGTGGTACAGCCGCTGATCGTAAGTGCGGGAAGCAATTTTACAGACACCATTGTGATGCGGCTTTGTGAGGGTGATTCGGTTTTGGTCAACGGGCATTGGATTACACAGCCGGGGCAGTATCACATTTTCCACAACATAGCCGGTTGCGACTCCATCTTTCACCTCTATGATGTCTATCAGCCGGTGATTGATACCAGCCTGACCCTTGTTGGCATATCATTGCATGCTGTACCCGGTTACTGGGATTACCATTGGATCGATTGCGCAACAGGTGCCACCGCTGCAGGTAGTACCAACGATTCGATTTTTACACCAACCACCTTGGGCAGCTACCGTGTAGAGATCGGTTTTGAAGGGTGCACTCTCAGTTCCTCTTGTATGATGGCAGGGCCAACCTCTATCGAACAGCTGACAGTATCTGCTGAAGATTATCTCACTGTGTACCCCAACCCCGCCTCTTCAACACTCAATGTGGTACTCCCTGATGGAGTCGTTATTGATCAACTTAATATCTACGATCTCACTGGCAAACTACATTTCTCACAAATTACCAGAGAGAGGGGCGAAATCAGAATTGACATATCGCATTTAAAAACGGGCAGTTATGTGGTGATAGCCCATGGTCAGACTGAGATATTCCGCGCATCTGTCATAGTATCCAGATAGATTAACAAGCAGATGGCACAGGTTAAATCAACCTGAAAAGCGACGAAACGACACGATCTTTTTATACTTTTGCCACAAATTTCATGGATGTGAAGTGGCACTTTCTACCCATACTGGTTTTAATTTGTGTCGCAGGCCCGGAAACGGGCCTTGCGTCTTTTGAGCCCATACCGATACCCTGGACTGACAGCTCCGGTCATGTTCGTCAATCCCATTTTGACCGCAACGTGGTGTTGCTGCACCAACAACAGGAGATGCTGCCGCTGAAACGGTTTTGGGGGAAGTCGCAGGTAAACATTGTGGCGGGTGGTGGTTTTTCTGCGGTTTCGCTGGATAGTTGTTGGAAGTGGTACAGTGAATCTGATTACTTATTGCTACCCGGGCGTCCCGACTATTTCACGATCAACGATGTGATTCGAACGGCTTCACAATACGACTTGATCTTTCTGCATATTGCGCCTGCTGACGGAGTTTTCACACCACAGTTGTTGAATGTGGCGGAGATGATGCCGGACAAAGAGCGGGTGGTATTGGTGGTGTATGGTGATGAGTCGGTTGCGAACAGAATCCATTTTTTGGATGCTTTTGGTGCCGTGGTGCTGGGGTTGTATCCTGAGGAGGCTGCGATGGCTTCTGTTGTCAGGGGGATTTTTGGCGGTATCCCGTTTGTTGGAACCACCGGGGATGGAGCAGGTATTGTGACCACCAAGACGAGGCTATACTACGGATCTCCTTATGAGGCGAATATCACACCCATGCACCTTGAAGCGATCGATTCCATTGTATACGATGCGATCCTGAAGGGTGTTTTCCCGGGGTGTCAGGTACTGGCTGTTCACAATGGGGTTGTGGTGTTTGAAAAAAGTTATGGTTCACATACATACGATGGTTTGCAGCCGGTGATGCCAACAGACCTTTATGACCTGGCCTCGATCACCAAGATTCTCAGCACGACCGTGGCATTGATCCAGCTTGACAAGGCGGGTATGATCGACATCAATGGTCGTTTGGGCGACTACCTCACCGTAGCGCGTGGCACCAACAAAGAGCATCTTCGCATCTCAGACATCCTGTTACACAGAGCTCGTTTGCAGGCATGGATTCCATTCTACCGAACACGTATGAGCGGTGGCATGCCGGATACCACCGTTTACAGCCGCACTTTCTCGCATCAGTTTCTGGTGAGGGTAGCTGATTCTTTGTGGATCCGTAAGGGGTATGAAGAGGAGATTCTGAAGGAGATTCTGGCTTCCCCCTTACGGCGTGGATTTGGTTATCTATACAGTGATTTGGGGATGATACTTCTGAAGTATATGATTGAAGAGCAGACCCGTGTACCCTTTGAAGAGTACCTTGAGGACTCGGTGTATGCACCTTTGAATTTGTACAGCATCGGTTTTAACCCCATTCGCCACCACGATGTAACACGCATTGTACCCACGGAGGCCGACGACTATTTCAGGCATGAGTTATTGCGTGGCTATGTTCACGACCAGGCGGCGGCGATGCTGGGTGGTGTGGCAGGGCATGCCGGATTGTTTGCCAGCGCACGTGATGTGGCGGTGTTGATGTACACGCTGGCCAACGGGGGGACGTATGGAGGGGTAACAGTCTTTTGCCCTGAGTCGATCAACCGTTTTAACAACCGTCCTTACGGCAGGCTGAGAAGAGGTCTGGGGTTCGATAAACCGGAACCCTCTCTGTCGGCACGTCCCAACGTAACACGCATGGCTTCACCCTCCAGCTTCGGTCATGCCGGCTTTACAGGAACTTTTGCCTGGGCTGACCCAGAACACGACCTGGTGTATGTCTTCCTCAGCAACAGAGTACATCCAACAGCCAACAACCCTTTGCTGGTGAGGATGAATATCAGAATGAAAATCCACGAAGTGCTGTACCAGGCTATCAATTCCACTTCAACCGAAGACTATTCATCACCACACTGATACTGCTCAATGCCATGGCAGCACCTGCGATCATTGGATTCAACAGGTGCCCTGTAAACGGGTACAGCACACCGGCTGCCACGGGGATACCAATCACATTGTAGATAAATGCCCAGAACAGGTTTTGCCTGATGGTGGCCACGGTTTTCCTGGAGAGTCTGATGGCAGCGGGCACTTTGTTAAGGTCTGATGAGACGATGGTCATACTGGCCACATCCATTGCCACATCGGCACCTTTCCCCATGGCGATGCTTACGTCTGCTTCAGCCAGTGCAGCGCTGTCGTTGATGCCGTCGCCCACCATGGCCACGGTGTGCCCTTTCTCTCTGAGGTTCTTTACATAATCTGCCTTTTGATCAGGAAGCACACCGGCTCTATAGTGGTTGATGCCAGTGTTATGGGCGATGGCTTGTGCCGTGGCCTCATGGTCACCGGTAAGCATATGAACCGAAAGGCCCATCCGTTTCATCTCACTGATCGCCTCAGGGGAGCTCTCTTTCAGCTTGTCTTCCACCGACAGCACCGCCAGCACTGCACCTTCACCACCAAACCAGATCACGGTACGTGCATCCTGCTCCCATGCTGCAGCCTGCTGTTCCAGTACAAGAGGTACCATCAACCCCTGCTCCTTCATCAGGCGAAGGTTGCCTGCCACATACTCCTCCCCGCCGGCCGTGCCCTTCACGCCATGTCCGGTAATGCTCTCAAAAGCCTCCACCACCTCTCCCCCACCCTTTCGGGCATCAAGGTATTGCACAACGGCCGCAGCCAAAGGGTGCTCTGATTGCCTTTCCAACTGCAGCAGAATTTGGAGGTGATGGTCGCTGCATTTTTCGGTTAACAAACCGGTAACCTCCGGTTTGCCCTCTGTAATGGTACCGGTTTTATCGAGCACTACCACATCAACTCTTCGTGCCAGCTCAAGGCTAATGGCATCTTTAATCAGTACGCCCATATCGGCACCTTTCCCGATCCCTACCATAATGGCTGCCGGAGTGGCCAGTCCGAGTGCGCATGGACAGGCGATGACCAGCACGGTAGCCATCGCCATCAGTCCCATGGTGATTCCGTGATCACCTCCCCAGAGCGTCCAGGCGATCAAAGTGAGCACAGCGATCACCATCACCACGGGCACAAATACCCCGGCGATCTTGTCAACGAGTTTCTGTACGGGTGCTTTGCTCCCCTGCGCCTCCTGTACCATTTGAATCACCTGTGCCAGCATGGTTTCAGCACCCACCTGCCGTGCAACAAACCGGAAGCTCCCTTTGCCATTGACAGTGCCGGCCAGCACATTGCTGCCACTACTCTTCAGCACCGGAACGGGTTCACCCGTAAAGGTGCTCTCGTCAACATAGCTGCTTCCTTCAACCACTTCACCATCCACAGCGATTTTCTCACCCGGCTTCACCAGCAGCATGTCACCGGAGCGCACCTCTTTCACCGATACCCGATGGTATGTGCCATCCGCAGCCACACGCGTCACCTCACGAGGTTGTAAACCCATCAGTCGTCGTATTGCGGCGGAGGTCTTCCCTTTGGCACGCTCCTCCAGCAAACGCCCCAGCAACACGAACAGGATGATAACCGCTGCGGCTTCAAAATATACATGAGCATGCATCCCTCTGGCGTGCCAGAAATCGGCAAAAAGGGTGTTGAACACACTGAACAGGTAGGCGGTACCGGTTCCCAGCGCAACCAACGTATCCATGGTGGCCACACCATGACGTGCCTGTCGCCAGGCGTTGACGAAGAACATCCTCCCAAACCAAAACAACACAGGCGTAGAGAGCACCCACATCACCGGATCGGCGTAAGGCATCTCCATATAAAACATTCCGATCACGAACACCGGCAAAGCGAACAGACCGGCAAAGAGCACATTGTATATCTGGCGGGTCAGTTTTCTCCGGTGATTATCTTCTTGTTCATCCGAATATTCATCGTTGTCGAGAGCGTCCAGGTCATAGCCGGCCGAGCGTACCGCGTTGCGCAAATCGTCAAAGGTAACGGCACCGCTATCGAATTCTACTGACACTGTATGGGCTGCGAAATTCACGTTTGCTTTTTCCACTCCGGGGAAGCCTCCAATCACCTTTTCAACGCCGGCAGCACAACCGGCACAGGTCATTTTCTGCACACCAAAGGTGGCCCACTCCAAACGTGCCTCACTGCCACTCTGAGAGGCGGCCCGGTCAACTCTGTTTTGATTCTCTTTCTGGCTCATAAACAGTGTAACAATAACAGGCGGGTTCTGGTTCAGTATTTAACCTTCACTTGGAGTCTGACCCCGGTGCTGGACAGTTAGGCAACCGTATGCATGTTTCGCGACTACGGCGCTTCAAGCTCTCACAGGTCGTCAGAGTGTTGTAGGCAGGGGCACGGGTTGGGCTTCGGTGATCACCCATTAGGTTGTGGTTTAACCGGGCTTCCTCAACCGGGGGGGGTTATTCACTCAGGATGGTCACTTCGGTACGGCGGTTTTTCTGGCGCCCTTCCGGTGTGCTGTTAGAAGCAATGGGGCGTACCTCTCCATACCCTTTGGCTTCAATGCGTGAGGCCGATATGCCCTGACGCACCAGATAAGCCTTTACCGATTCCGCACGCGCTTGCGATAAACGCAGGTTAGACTCCTCGCTCCCTACGCTGTCGGTATGACCACCAATCTCAATCCTTACACCGGGCTTCCGCTTCATGTACTCAACCAGATCGTTCAACTCCGCATACGATGCAGGGCGAAGTGTGGCTTTACCGGTATCGAAGTAGACATTGTTGAGCAGAAATGTACGGGCCGGCTCAAAGCTGATGGTTACAACCATCTCACCATCAAAATACTCTCCTGGTTGCAACCTGGGAATTTCAATGGTGGAATACTCCAGCGCCTCACCAATCGCCTGTATCCGGATCTGATATACGGCTCCGGCAGGCAGGTCAATCACAAACTCCCCTTTGGCATCGGAGATCCCTTGCAGCGAACGCTTCCTGGCAGCATCATAAAACACAATGGCCTCACCTTCACGTGGTGTGCCCTCCATGTCGGTTACCACTACCTTCACCCTGGCCGCAGACCGACCGGTATCCTGTCCAACCAAACCACCGGCAACGCCAAAGAGAGCCACCAAAGTGGCTAAAAATAGTTTATGTATGCTGTTCATGATGAAATGATGTTGTGGGTTTTATAAAACAACGGGAGATGGGTCGGAAAAATTGCCTCAACAACACATCACGTTGGTCTTGGAAGGGCTTGTCGCTGGTCGAATAAGCACGACAAAACATTGGCATATTCAAACTCCCATTCTTAATTTTGCACTGAACAACTTTTAATCTTGTGTTGTTATTTTATTGAATGTTAAAATTAAAACAGCTATGAAGACCATGAAAATGTTTTTGTCATTACTGATGTTGGCATTTGCAATGCCGTCGTTATTGGCCCAGCCATTTACGCTTCCAACGCTTCCTTACGCTTACGATGCGCTGGAGCCTTACATTGATGCCCGCACGATGGAGATTCATCATTCAAAGCATCACCGGGCCTATGTAAACAACCTGAACAGTGCCATCAAAGGCACGCCGATGGAGCAACTTGATCTGAATGAGTTGATGTTGGGTGTGAGTCATTTTGGTGATGCCGTGCGCAACAACGGTGGTGGCCATTACAACCACAACCTGTTTTGGGAGATTCTCTCTCCGAAGCCCAGTGAACCTTCAGAGACGATGCTGCGTATTATCTCGGTGAATTTTGGGGGCATGGAGGAGCTGAAGAAGGAACTTCGCCAGGCCGGCATGACGCAGTTTGGTTCAGGTTGGGCATGGTTGATTGTAACGCCTGAACGACGCCTGGCAGTTACTTCTACCGCAAACCAGGACAACCCGTTGATGGATGTTGTGGAAGAGCGTGGTGTGCCTATTTTAGGCATTGATGTATGGGAACACGCCTATTATCTGCACTATCAGAACCGTCGTGGCGACTACCTGGATGCAATCTGGAACCTTATTGACTGGAGCGTGGTGGAGAAGAAATATGGAGAAGCCCTCGTTTCACAAACACTGATGAGGATTCCCCGGGAATCTGAATAGGGTGACCGTCAGAGAGTGAGCTTCAGGAACTGTGGTCCTTGCTCAAAGATCACATCAACCGGAATGTTTGCCTGATTGATCCGTGCAATATCATTTTGCAGGCTCTCGGGCATGGTTCCGGTTGTTTTAATTATATCGGAAGCTGCGTCGTAGTCGCCATCCCCCTGGATGACCAGCAGATGCTCCAGAATACTCTCCACGGCGGCGATCATATTTGGCACATTCACCCGGTATGTGTTGGTTTCGCTGCACCGTGTAAACACCTCTTCTTTTTCAAAGAGGTTAAACCTTATCATCCCGGCGATGCCATGGGCGCCGGCTGCGCCGAATCGTGAGGAGCGCATCACACTGGCGAAAGAGGTCACAAATGCCTCGTTCAGCTCTTGTTCTGTCAGCTCACCCATTTCGTGCAACTGACTGATCAGGTACAGTGCCATCAGGTCGGTCACAGCAGCATCGATGGTGCCGTGGTGCTCTCTGAGTGCATTGCTGACGGAGCCTTTGTTGTTGATGGTGTTGGAAATCCCGAGGGGTGCTGCGATTTCGTGGAAGGCGGTGAGTACAAAAAACGCATCAGAACTGATATAGTGCAGTTGATCCGGATGAATCATCATCTCTGCGATGGGCATCAGTATTTCACTAAACTTAGCCTCCATTACATTCTTTAGTTGCATACTACGGGTTCCGGTAACGGAAGCAGTTTGGGGGTCTTGCGGCAGGTGCAGTGCGATGATTTTCGGACCAGCATTGCAATGTCCGGCGTAGTAGAGCGCATCATACACAAAAATCTCAGAGTTCCCTGAAGGCACCTCCTGTTTGTAGATATCGGGTACAGGCAGTCGTTGCTGAAAAATGGGTGCCAACCCGGCAAACCGTTTCAGTTGCTCACTCCATGCATGATCCTTCACCACCAGGTAGGAGCTGTGGGCAGCCTTGTAACCAAACAGACGATCTTCACCGGTTGAGAGCGGTCTTAACACCAGATCAATATTGTTGTCCTTCATCTCCATCCATGCCTTGTCGCTGGCGTGGTAATC